>JAJQAI010000256.1 GCA_021203915.1 Prevotella sp.
TTTCATAAGAGGCTCACGCTCATTGGGTACTTGGTTATCTAATACCGCGTTCTTTAGTGCTTGTTTTAAGATTCCAACCTCCCGAGATGGTTTTAAATTAAACATTTCCATTATCTCTGTTCCATTGATGCATGGCTGCAGAAGTCGCTTGTAGTCCTTTTCTTTTAAGTCCTGAAGCTTTAAGCGGACAATACGAAAATTCTCTAAAAAAAGTTTTTTCTTTACCTCGTTTTTACTCGTTATATCAGCCTCGCAAAGCAGCATAAGATCATCAATATCATCACCAGCATCATTTAGAAGACGTCTTACGGCACTATCTGTTACTTCTTCATCTGCTATAACGATTGGCCTCATATGAAGTTCCACGAGTTTTTCGACATATTTCATTTTACCATCAAGGGGCATTTTAAGTCGCCTAAAAATCTGAGACACCATCTTGCTTCCCACAAAATTATGATTGTGAAAAGTCCATCCTAAATTGTTGTCCCAACGTTTTGTTTTTGTTTTGCCAATATCATGCAAAAGAGCTGCCCAACGAAGCCAAAGATTATCGGAGTTTTTGCTTAGGTTGTCAAGAACTTCTAAAGTGTGATAGAAGTTATTTTTGTGGGCTCTTTCACCTCGCTTTTCTACAATGTCAAGAGCAGTGACCTCTGGCAAAATTTTTTCCAGTAGCCCAGAGCGATATAAATCTACCATACCCTTACTGGGGATAGGTGTAAGTAGTATTTTATTAAATTCCTCTTGGATGCGTTCCCCACTTATAATGTCTATGCGGTCTAGGTTCCTTTCAAGGGCATCAAATGTTTCTTGCTCAATTGTGAAGTTTAGTTGCGCGGCAAAACGAACACATCTCATCATGCGCAAAGGGTCATCTGAAAAGGTAATATCAGGATCCAGTGGCGTGCGAACAATACCATCTTGAAGATCTTCCGTGCCATAGAAAGGGTCTACCAAATGACCAAAGTGTTCTTTGTTTAAGCATATGGCCATAGCATTAATCGTAAAATCACGGCGATTTTGGTCATCCTCAAGAGTTCCTTCTTCTACTATGGGCTTGCGTGAGTCGTGACTGTAACTTTCTTTTCTTGCACCAACAAACTCTACTTCTAAATCTTTATATTTTACTTGCGCTGTGCCGAAATTCTTAAAAACGCTTATAGTTGCACCTTTACCTAAATCTTTCTTTAGTTCCCTAGCAAGACTAATGCCACTGCCATTACCAATGCTAACAACATCAATATCAGAGGAAGGGCGCTCTAAAAATAAGTCACGCACGTATCCGCCCACAACATAACATTCTATGTTAAGAGCGTCTGCCACATGGGAAATCCTTCGAAAGATATCCTTTTTAAGAAGCTTTGCTAAGTCAGCATCCGAAAGCAGTCTCATCACAATTTTTTTAAGCGACTGCAAAAATACAAAATTTTGAGTATCTTTGTAGCCAACAAAATCTGAAATTATGAGAAACGCAATAATTGTAAGCATTATGATTTTGATGGCTCTTACCATCTCCTGCAGTCGAAATGGCGATGAAAGTAAAGCTAAAGCTCTCTTGGAGCAAGCTCAAAATCACTTTGATGAAGGTCAGTACCAAGAGGCTTTGACCTTAATAGATTCACTTCGTTCAGCCTACCCAAATGCAATTCAAGCTCGCAAAGAAGCTTTAGTGCTTTATCAAAATGTTGAGCTAAAAAAATCTCAAGAAGACCTTGAGCAGGTAGAGAAGGATTTGCAAACGGCTAAGAGTAATTATGAGGAGAAAAAATCTCAAGTTGATGCTCTAAAGGCTTCAGGTAGAGTAGGTGGTCAAGATATTAGGTCTTTGAATTTTGCAAAAAAGACTTTAGATTCTCTTGAAATAGCCTTATAAACCGAGTGCGCCAAGATTAAATACATTAAGGAAAAAATGGGTGAAGACACCACTTTCCTTAAAAAATAACAAATATTTACGTATGAAAAAAATTAAGAAAGTATTGGCCGTTGCCCTATGCTTAATCCCATCTTTTGCCTTCGCGCAAGTTGAGATTCAAAGCCTTGGTGGATGGCTGGAGTCAGCATATGTAACTTTTTCTCTTATCGATGATGCTGTCTCATACAATGTTTACTGTAGAGAAGAAGGTGGTCAATATTCCTTGCTAGATAACCATCTTGTGAGAAATTATGGCACTTATGGTAGAGCAGATGCTCTTGGGTTATCTCAAGGTCAATATTACTTTAAGATTGTGCCCGTTGATGAAAACGAGGTAGAAAAGGAAAGCCTTTCTACGGAGTCTTCCACTATAGAAGTAAAGGCTCACGACCGTTCTGGTTTTGCTTTCTATGGAGGTGCAGAACCCGGAGCTTACTCTTCGAGTGGCACACTTAAGAATAATGCTGTCATAGTTTACATTACAAATAAGAACAAGGATACTGTAAAACTTGACGTTGTGATGAGTACTGATGGTACTTTCACTGAGTGTGTTGGCTTGCAGGAAATACTTAATGGCTTTAAAAAAGGTTGTGATTCACGCCCGCTAGATGTTAGAATCATAGGTCAAATCAGCAATATCTCAAATACAGAAAAAGGTGATATTTTAGTAGACCTTAATAACAAAACCATATGCCCCGGAATTACTATTGAAGGCGTCGGCAATGATGCCGTAGCGGATGGTTGGGGTATTAGAATAAAGAATTCTAGCAATATAGAGATTTCAAATCTGGCCTTTATGAACTGCGCTAGCCAAGAGGGAGATAACATTGGTCTACAGCAAAGCAACGAATATATTTGGGTACATAATTGTGACCACTTTTATGGGGAGGCTGGAAGCGATAGTGATCAAGAAAAAGGAGATGGAGCTCTTGATTGTAAGAAGACAAACTATGTAACTATAGACTATAATCATTTTTGGGATTCTGGTAAGTCCAACCTTTTAGGCCTTAGTGGTGAAACCGATGAAATGTTTGTCACCTATCATCACAATTGGTATGACCATAGTGATTCTCGTCACCCAAGGGTTCGCTATTATTCGTGCCATGTTTATAACAACTATTATGATGGCATCTCAAAGTATGGTGTAGGAGCAACTTGCGCTTCAAGTATTTTCGTAGAGAACAATTACTTTAGAAATACTAATAAGCCAATGCTTATATCAATGCAAGGAACTGATATTGCCTCTGGGGCAGGGACATTTAGTAAGGAAGATGGCGGAATGATAAAGGCCTGGGGTAATTTGTTTGAAGAGACCTCATCGAATTTTAAATTTGTTACCTATCAAGAAAATAGTGTCGAATTTGATGCTTATCTAGCCACTTCCAAAGATGAAAAGGTTCCTAGTTCGGTGCTTACCAAAAAGGGCGCAACCCCTTACAATAATTTTGATACGGATGCTAGCCTTATGAGTGAGTATCGTCTTGACGAGGCTAGTCAAGTACCAAATATAGTTACTGGTGAATATGGTGCAGGTAGAGTCCAACATGGGGACTTCCAATGGACTTTCGATAATAGTGTTGACGATAGTAGTTCTGATGTAAATACTGCTTTAAAGAAGGCAATAGAAAATTACGAAACTTCACTTGTTGGCCTATTCGTTGACACTGGCGAGGATACAAGTGGCGGTGATACAGGTGATGGTGGAAACACAGGTGATGGTGGAAATCAAGGAACTTCAACACCAGATGAGGGATATGAATGTTGCTTTACTGCCAACACACCTTCAAATGATTTCTATACATTTACCTCTTGCAATTACTCAAATTCTAAAGGAACAGCCACGGTTAATGGTACTACCTATTCTTATTGTCTAAAGATAGAGTCATCCTCTCAAGTTAGCTTTACAATTGAGGAGGATATGGAACTACTTTTAGTATTTGCTGATGGGTCTAAACCAAATATAAAAATTGATGGCCAAACTGTTTCTTCTACTTCTGGAAGTACTATAACCTGTACATTAGCGGCTGGAGAGCACGTTTTAACCAAAGCAGATGTTAACTATCTTTTTTACATAAATCTCACACCTTTATCAAGTGCCCAAATTTCAAATGTAGCTATAGAGAAATACTCGGGGAAAATGTACGATCTTTCTGGTCGTAAGATAGGCACACTAAGAAAGGGCGAGGTTTACATTTTGGATGGAAAGAAATATTTAAGCAAATAAACTGCATACAACTATTATACGTGGTGCCATCAGAGTGCATTTCTATGAGTGTGCTTTGATGGCACCATATGAAATGCAAAAAATGGCCAAGTTCCTTTGTATGTGGAATATAAATTGCTATTTTTGCAAGTGAATTCCTAATAGCGTTAAATGTCAAAAGGTGAGCAAAAGACTAATAAGCAGTTTCAAGATGTTCTAGAGGAGTGTCGTTTACTTTTCAAGAAAAAACTGCATGATTATGGTCCTTCTTGGCGTATATTGCGTCCTACGGCCCTTACAGATCAACTTTTCATTAAAGCTAAACGCATAAGGAGTTTAGAAACAAAGCCTGAGGCACTAATTGACGAGGGTGAGCGCGAGGAGTTTATAGGGCTTATCAATTATGGTATTATAGGGCTTATACAACTCGAAAAGGGATATGTTGATACCCCAGATATCTCCAATGAAGAGGCGCTTAACCTTTATGATAAAAAGGCTTTTCAAGCTTTAGAACTCATGAAAAAAAAGAACCATGACTATGATGAGGCATGGCGCTCAATGAGAGTAAGCAGTTATACAGACTTTATACTGACTAAAATACAACGTGTGAAGGAAATTGAGGATATCGCGGGAGCGACCCTCGTATCCGAAGGTATAGATGCCAACTATTTGGATATAATCAACTATGCCGTATTCGGAGTGATAAAATTGACTTCTTCATTAGATGAATGCTAGGAAAGTAACGCTTGGATTAATTGTCAACCTTTGCCGATTGTTGGTGGCGGTGACGTTCATATTCTCGGGTTACGTAAAGGCTATAGATCCACACGGCACCCAATATAAGATAGAGGATTATCTTGAGGTGCTAGGTCTTGCTTCCTTAATCTCTGATAGTGTAGCGCTTATCTTAGCAGTATTGCTTGGTGTGATAGAGTTTTGTTTGGGTGTATTCATCCTATTCGCCATAGGAAGATGGTTAGTCTCTAGGATAGTATTGCTATTTATGGCTGTGATGACACCACTAACCCTATGGCTAGCTATTACGGATCCTATACAGGATTGTGGTTGTTTTGGTGATGCGCTGGTGTTGACCAATTGGGAGACATTCTTTAAGAACGTAGTTCTTTTAGTAGCTTCTATAGTACTTTGTTTGCGTTCTATGGCCATGCCTCGCTTTATAAGCTCTTCAAACCAAGCGATTGTGGTGACATATACGGTGTTGTTTATTCTAGTGTCCGCGGGCATAAGTTTATACACTCTGCCACCTTTTGATTTTAGACCATACCACATTGGTGCCGATATAAGAAAGGGAATGGAGATTCCCCCTAAAGCTAAAGGTCCAGAGTTTTCGACGACGTTTGTACTGGAGAAAGATGGTGTCCAAAAGGAATTCACTCTTGAGGATTATCCTGATTCTACTTGGACTTTCATCGATAGCAAGACAACGCAAATCTCTAAGG
>JAJQAI010000126.1 GCA_021203915.1 Prevotella sp.
TCTAAATACGCTATAAAGTGCTGTCCTATCTGCTTTAACCTTTACACTATTTTCCACATTAAGCTCTACAATAATACCCTGACGTTCTAAGTCTAAGGATACATCGCTTATAACAGAGCGGATTAACTCTAAAACATTAATAACCTCACTTTGGTCTAAAGAAAGAGTGGGGCTCTCTTCTAATTTCGTTAGCGTGGACATATCGAGCAAAAGTTTACTCATCCTCATACTTTGAGCATAGCAATGTCTAAGGAAATGTTGTTTTTTCTCCTCCGGCATATCAGGGTTTTCTAATATACTTTCAAGATAACCTTGTATGCTTGCTGCTGGAGTTTTTAACTCGTGAGCAACGTTTTGAGTGAGTTGTCTTTTTAGGCGGGCCTTATCCTCCATACTATGGTGAAGCTTCCAGTAAAGCGAGATAATAGTGTGACTAATATCTCCTAGCTCATCATCGGGAAGTTGCCTTTCTAATTCGTGGTCAAGTTTTTCGCCTCGCTCAGCTTTTTGAGCAAATTCTCTTAAGTATTCAATATGCTTTCCTATGCGTGAAGTATTTAAATAAAGCACTATTCCTAAAAGTAGAGTAAGTGTTATAGCAAAGTATAGGTATGTATTATCTGCCCTTAAAGAGCGAGTCAGTTCGGCTGAATAAGGAACAGCAGCCCTAACTATGATATCACCCAAGCGAACGGCAGTATAAAAATATGTTTTGTGTGTTGATGAAGATGTCCGCTTAATATCGTAACCTTTTCCAGATTTGAGTGCATCAGCGATTTCTTTTCTTGATGAATGGTTTTCCTTTATTTTATGATAATCTTCACTACTATCAAGAAGAACTTCACCTTTTAAGTTAACTATGGTTATACGTAGCCCCTCAACATGGTGAGAAGAAACATATAAATTAAACGAGCGTGGATTAAGAATACTATCTCTACCTAGTGACTGCATCATTTCATAGCAATATGCTTGCAGTTGGGCGTCGAGAATATCCGTTTTAAACTGACGTTCTCTTTTGTACTGATATAGACTAAAACAAATGGCGAACAAAAGGAAAAGTCCACCGACGCTAAGGAAGAGATTCCTTTGAAAAGACTTAGTTCTCAAATGTGTAGCCATAACCCGGGCGTGCTTTTATGAGCTTGCCATATATGCCAATTTTTTTTCTTAGGCGGGCAATATGAACATCAACTGTCCTATCGGAAACTATAGTACCTTTTGGCCAACATCTTTTTAGGAGAGTTTCTCTATCAAAGAGTTGGTGGGGGTGTTGTAAAAAAAGAGATAGTAGCTCAAACTCTATTTTAGTTATTTGTAGTCTTTCTTTGTCAAGCCATACTGTTTTATCTAAATTATCAATAGTGAGCTTTTCAAAAGAAAGGACTTTTTCGTTTTTGTTAGAGATGTTTTTTTCTGAGCGACGAAGTACGGCTTTAACTCTTGCTTTTACTTCTCTTAGACTTAGCGGTTTTGCTATGTAATCATCAGCGCCCAAGTTAAGTCCCTTAATTGTATCGTCCTCATTGTCAAGTGCGGTGATAAATATAATAGGGATGTCTTGAGTTAATTCCTTGCTTTTTAATATCTTGGCAAATTGAAAACCAGATACCTCGCCCATCATTACATCCAAGAGTATCAAATCATATAAGGTTAAATCTTTGCCTAAGGCTTCTTCTGAAGAAAAGGCAACGTCTACTTTATACCCTTCTGCCTCTAAGTTATATTGCAGTATCTCACAAAGATCTGCCTCATCGTCAACAACAAGTATTCTTACCATCAAGAGAGGTTTTTATTTCGCTACAAAGATAAGTTTAAAATCTGCAATTCCCTTTATGTCATTGTTACAAATTGATTAAACTTATGTTAAGCATACATTTCTTTAATCAAATAAAATTTTTATCGCTAAATTTGTAGCGATGTATCTTATAGTAAAAAGGAAGAATATTTTTATAGCGATAGTAGCCTTACTATCGCTAACATCTTGTCACTCTCATTATAACTTAACTAATGTTGAGCGCTCAAGAGTACTTATAGATTCTAGATACGATTTGTTGCCCTTAGATGAAGATGTTGAAACCTTTATTTCTCCATATAAGGAGAAAGTAGATAGCATTATGAGTCCAGTTGTAGGAAGGGCAGCTAAATATATGGCTGCAGAGCGTCCCGAGAGTCCACTATCCAATCTGCTTGCTGATATTTTAGTGTGGAGTGGAAAAGATTATAATGAGCAGCCCATATTTGGAGTATACAATATGGGAGGAATGCGCGCAGCCTTTGCCCCAGGTGATATAACAGTGGGAGATGTTTTGGAAGTAGCTCCTTTTGAAAATAAGATTTGCTTTGTAACTCTAAGTGGTGATAAGGTTTTGGAGCTATTTAATCAGATAGCCTTGATAGGGGGTGAGGCCATAAGTCATGGCGTAGAGCTTGTTATTGATAAGGATAAAAATCTTCTTTCAGCTAAAATAAACGGTGAAGAGATAGACCCCCAAAAAGATTACCGTATTGCAACAATTGATTATGTTGCCCAAGGCAATGATATGATGGAGGCCTTTAAGGCATCCCAAGATATAAACTCCCCCCAAAGTGAGGATAATAATATCCGTTATGTTATAGAAAAATACATTAGGGAAAAGGCATCAGAGGATCAAATGATTGATGCTACAGTTGAGGGAAGAATAAAAATTTTGGAAGAATGAAGCGTATCTATGTACTTCTTATTATAATTCTAGCTTTAAGCCTTGAAGCAGGCGCTAAGAAAAAAAAGCTTGTCATACTTCATAGTAATGACACTCATAGTTGTATTTACCCACTTAATGAAAATCTTCTAGATACTCTACAGGCTGGACGTGGGGGCTTTTTAAGAAGAGTTCAGATGATTAAAGAAGAAAGAAAAGAAGCCCCAAACTTATTACTCTTAGATAGTGGAGATTTTTCTCAAGGCTCACCATATTACACAATGTATCAAGGAGACGTTGAAATTGGCCTAATGAATTTGATGGGTTATGATGCTGCAGCTCTAGGTAACCATGAGTTTGACTTTGGCCTAGAGAATATGGCTCGTATTTTTAAACAAGCAAATTTTCCAATTCTTTGTGCTAACTATGATTTTAGTGGAACACCTTTAGAAGGCGTTGTAAAACCATATACGATAATTAAGAAAAATGGTCTTAAGATTGGGATCTTTGGTTTATCTCCAGAGCTTGATGGACTAGTTTTTGCAAAGAATTGTGAGGGCGTTACTTTTTTAGATCCAATTAAGGTGGCTAGACAGATGGCGGAGGTTCTTAAGGGAAAAGAAAAATGCGATTTAGTTATTTGTCTTTCTCATCTTGGGTGGGATATCCTTGGCTTTGATGATACTGAGGTAATGGCCTCTACTAAAGATATAGACCTTTTCTTGGGTGGACACACCCATAGTTATTTTGATTCCCTTAAGTGGGTTAAGAACCTCGATGGCAAAGAGATTCCAAACGACCAAAACGGAAAGAGCGGAATATATGTGGGTAAACTTCAACTTGAGTTAGACACTAAATAAGACTATACTTTTTAAAAAAACATTGTCTTTTTGCTCATTGTAATGTAATAACGGGGCTATCGGGCCGTTATAAAGAAGCATGAAGAAATTTCTCTTTTTTGTAGTACTACTGTTTGTAACCATTTATGCTAGCGCACAAAACGGTAAGGTGCAGAATAAGCCATATATAGACTTAAGAGCCTTTCACTTTGGTGTGATGGTAGGCTTTCATATGCAAGACTTAGAGCTTATGAATGTTGGCCCTTATGTGGTTACCGGTGATGATGGTGTTAGCGTTGAGAGAACTATAGTGTGTGATCAAGATCGTTGGGACCCAGGTTTTACCGTTGGTGTGCTTGGAGAATTTCGTTTTAGTGATAACTTCGCCCTAAGAGTTGCCCCAGGAATGTATTTTGGTACAAGGCACTTAACGTTTATGAATTTTACCGATTTAGAAGGGGAGGAGCCAATAACCCAAACGCAGGATATGAAAAGCGTTTATATATCAGCTGCATTTAACCTACTATTTAATGCACCTCGTCTTAACAATACTCGACCTTATATTATGGCAGGTTTAAACCCAATGCTGAATCTCTCGGGAAAAGAAAGTGACTACATACGTTTAAAAAAATATGACGTTTTTTTTGAGATTGGATTAGGCTGGAGTTTCTACCTACCTTTCTTTAAATTACGTCCAGAGTTAAAGTTTAGTTATGGCCTTGTAAACAGCCTTGATATGAAACATGCTGAGCGTATCCAAGATACAACAACTAAATCTTATGCACACTCCGCTGATAAGGCTCATAGTAAGATGTTAACCCTAACGTTCTTCTTCGAGTAGTTTATCTCTTCTTTTTGTTGAAGAATCTTCGATATGTTAAAAAAGGTAAAAGAGAATACCCAAAAATAGGTATATAAAATAATTACATTATCTTTGCATAGTACATAAGTAGGTACGAAATATTATTAACATTAACTTTATAAATATCATGGCTTACGTAATTGGTGACGATTGCATTGCATGCGGGACATGTATTGACGAGTGTCCAGCAGGAGCAATTTCAGAAGGTGACAAGTATTCAATTAATCCAGACGTTTGCACTGAGTGCGGAACCTGCGCTGACGTTTGTCCTTCTGAGGCTATTAGCAAACCGTAATATACGGGAAATTATAGGAAAAACAATTAGGGCGACTTCTTTAAAGAGGCCGCCCTAATTACGTTATGTTTTATGTTACAATATTATTTGGCAGTTGTTACATTAAATGCACTTACGTTTGATACAATTTTCCCGTTACCTTGAACTGCGTAAATTCTAAAATTAGCAACTCCTTCTTTGAGTTTACCTGATTTTACCATTGCTGTATAACGCAGTGCTTGTCCTGGCTGTATTTCCTCTACGTGGATACTATTTGAAATGTAGATATTTTTCATTCCCGTTGTCTCCACAACCATTGGTTGCAAGTCATATAGAGTAACGCTAGAATTGTTGTGAATCTCAAATATAACTTTGCAGAGCTCGTCAGAATTTAAGCGGTAGTCTTGGTTGCTATCAACGAAGCGAGCATTTAGTATCTCAAGTGGGATGCTTGGATTTTCTAGCTCGTCTGCACTAATACTAGCATATGGCTCTATATTTTCCACATGTTGAGCATCTGTGGCCGTGTAAGAACCTGTATACTCATTTCCATTGAAGTCATAAAGAGTGTCATCTCCACTGCCTGTATAATCATAGCCACTATAGGAAGATGGTCTTGGACTAGTAGTGGTGGTTGTGGTAGTTTGTTGACTATTTTTTGCATCGGTTGCATCCTGTGAAGCTCCGATGGCCGCTCCAACGGCAGCTCCTCCTGCCATTCCGATAGCAGTACCCAAATCACGACCATAAGGTCCTGCTGCTACTCCACCTATGGCTGAACCTAAAATAGCGCCAGCTGCACCTCCTAAAAAAGCTCCTGTTCCAGTATTTGTAGTACAACCTGAAAGTAGTACAACTGCACATGCAAATAAAACGAATGTCTTCTTCATAATAAAAAAAATATTTATTGTTTCTCCTT
>JAJQAI010000153.1 GCA_021203915.1 Prevotella sp.
CCATATAACATTAATATCTTTGTTTTTATGAAAAAATTTAAAATAGCCATTTTAGGGGTATGCTTAGCTTTAATGCTTCACTCCTGTGGAACAAATACCGGAACAGATCCACTAATTGGAACAGGCGGTGGTGCAGTACTTGGCTCAATCATTGGAGCTGTCTCAGGTAACACTTTAGTTGGTACAGTAATTGGCTCGGCTGTAGGTGCAGGAGTTGGCTCTCTAATTGGCAATCATATGGATAAGGTTAAAAAGGAGCTAAATGAGCAACTTCAGAATGCCTCTGTTGAAGAAATCACTGATAATAATGGTCTAAAGGCTATCAAGGTAACCTTTGACGCAGCAATACTTTTTGCTCTTGACAAGGCAGAACTAAACTCAACGTCTATGACGGAGTTATCAAACTTCTCTAATGTTTTAAAAAACAATGAACTCTGCTCAGTGGCTATCCATGGTTATACGGATTCAACAGGTGATGATGCCATTAATTTGCCACTTAGTAAAGAACGTGCTGAGGCAGTAGCTAACTATCTAGAAGAATGTGGTGTAAGATCATCCCAAATAGAAAGTGTCCAAGGCTTTGGTGCTTCAAATCCTGTTGCAGATAATTCTACAGTAGAAGGTAGAGCACAAAATCGCAGAGTTGAGGTATACATATATGCAAGTCAGGCAATGATTGAAGCCGCCCAAAATGGAAACCTATAATTTTTTAGGCAAACCTTTTTAAAGGAACATGTTGGGTTGTTTAAAGCGTATAATAAAATGGGTGGTGGTAGTCTTTTTTGGCTCCACCATTCTTGCTGTCATAGCTTATCGCTTTATTCCAGTATACATTACGCCACTAATGGTTATAAGGGCTTTTGAGCAGATGAAAGATGGTGAACGCCCTCGTATATGCCACAAGTGGGTGCCATTAAAAAAGATTTCCCCTTATATGCCTGTAGCAGTAATGGCAAGTGAGGACCAACGCTTTTTGCTTCATCACGGCTTTGACTATCAAGCAATAGAACAGGCTGTTGCTTACAACAAAAAGAATAAAAAAGTTCGAGGCGCTAGTACCATATCCCAGCAAACAGCTAAGAACGTTTTCTTGTGGCCAAAAAGGTCATGGCTTCGCAAGGGTCTTGAGGCGTATTTTACTCTTCTTATAGAGCTTATGTGGAGTAAACAAAGAATAATGGAGGTATACCTTAACTCTATTGAAACAGGTCAAGGTATTTATGGAGTTCAGGCCGTAGCAAAAGAGCATTTCGCTAAAAATGCTATAGATCTTTTTAGAAGTGAATGTGCACTGATAGCAGCAACACTCCCCAACCCGCTAAAATTCAATTCAGCTATGCCTACAGCATACCTTTTAAAGCGTCAAAAGTGGATTGAAAGGCAAATGAAGTTTATTGGTAGTTTTCCCGAAGAAGGACAAGATTTAAAAGTTAACAAGGAAAAATGAATCTAGACTTTTTAAACGATTTAAACCAAAGTCAACTTGAAGCGGTAAAATACTTGGATGGTCCATCCCTTGTTATCGCCGGTGCTGGCTCGGGGAAAACGCGTGTTCTAACCTATAAAATTGCCTACCTTTTAGCTCTCGGTGTAAAGCCATGGAATATCCTTGCTCTAACATTTACAAACAAGGCCGCTCGTGAAATGAAAGAGCGCATTGCTCGACTTGTTGGAGAGGATCTTTCCTCAAAGCTACATATGGGTACTTTTCATAGCATATTTGCTCAGATTTTGCGCCGAGAAGCTAAAAATATAGGCTACTCTTCAAACTTTACTATCTATGATGAGAGCGATTCTACAAGTCTTCTTAAAGCAATAATTAAAGAAAAAACTTCAGATGAAAAATATAAGCCTTCAACTGTTCGCTCTAGAATAAGCAACGCTAAGAATCATTTAATATTACCGAGTGATTGTGGCTCTTCATCTAAAGGAAGCTATAATTCGCTTCCGCTGATTCCTGAGATTTACTCTCTTTACCAAGAGCGCTTAAAAAGAGCAAATGCTATGGATTTCGATGATCTTTTAATAAATACATATTTACTCTTTTCTTCTTTTGAGGATGTAAGAAAAAAATACGCCTCTTTCTTTCACTTTGTGCTTGTTGATGAGTATCAAGACACCAATAAAGTTCAAAAAGAGATTCTTTGGCAATTAACTCAAGAGCATCAGAAAGTTTGTGTTGTAGGGGATGATGCGCAAAGTATATATGCATTTCGTGGAGCAAATATTGATAATATTCTAGGGTTTCAAGATCTATATACAAACACTGCCCTTTTCAAACTTGAAAGAAATTATCGTAGCACTCAAAGTATCGTTAACGCTGCTAATAGTTTAATAAAGCATAATCAAAAGCAGATAGAAAAAACGGTATATAGCGAAAACGAAAAGGGTGAAAAGTTAGTCGTAAAACAAGCCTTTAGCGATAGAGAAGAGGCAATAATTGTTTCTAGCGAAATAATAAAAATGGTTAAGCATGATGGCTTAAGCTATGGTGATATTGCCATTCTATACCGCCGGAATCACTTAAGCCGTGGCTTTGAGGAAAATATGGCAAAGCTAGGTATACCATATAGAGTATATGGTGGACTTGCCTTTTATCAAAGAAAGGAAATAAAAGATGTTTTAGCTTATTTTCGTTTAGTTGTTAACTCCGATGATGAGGAGGCCTTTAAACGCATTATTAACTATCCAAAGCGTGGAATTGGTGATACCACGGTTTCTAAGATTCTCTCTTTTTTACCCTCGAGTCCAGAGGGACTATGGAAAATTATAGCATCTTCTGAGAATCTCCCTTTGGGTATAAGTAAAGCAGCAGTAAAAAAACTTCAAGATTTTTATTGCCTTATTGAGAGTTTTAAAGAAAAACTTGAAAACAAAGATGCTTATACTTTAGCAAAAGAAATAGTAAAGCTAAGTGGTATATCTATAGATGTGCAAAAGGATGATTCTCCAGAGAATGTATCACGCAAAGAGAATATTGAAGAACTTCTTAATAGTATTAAGGACTTTGTTGATTCTCAAAAAGAAGAATCTCCTCTTGAGGGCTATCATCTTCAAGATTACTTAAGAGAGGTGTCTCTTCAAACTGATGCTGATAGAAATGAGGATAAGGAAAAAGAAAAGGTTTCCATTATGACTATGCATAGTGCTAAAGGGCTAGAATTCCCCGTTGTTTTTATAGTAGGATTGGAAGAGGAAATTTTTCCTGATACTCGTATGGCTAATAGTGCTAGGCTTTTAGAAGAAGAAAGAAGGCTTTTTTATGTTGCTATAACTAGAGCTAAAAAAAAGTGTATTCTTTCTTACGCCTTAAACAGGTATAGTTTTGGTTATATGGAAATGCAAACGCCATCTAGATTTTTAAATGATATAGATAAAAAATATGTAATCTTTGAAAGCACTAAAGAAAAAGATTCCTTTTCTAGGCCCTCTAGTAATAAAGCATCTTTCAATCAAAAACCAAAGATAAACCATCAAGAAAAACCATTTGACTTTGGGAATAAACATCAAGAGAATATAGCCTACTTAGAATATGCTATAAAAAACACTAAAAAAATTAAAGAATCTTCACCGATTACCCCTATAGAAAACGTTCAAAATGGCGATTTAATTGAGCATGAAAGATTCGGTCTAGGGGTGGTTATGGCTCTAGAAGGAAAAGGTGAAAATACCAAGGCAACCATAAAATTTAAAAATGCGGGTACCAAACAGATAATGCTAAAATTCGCTCGCATTAAAATTATACACAAAAAGAAAGACTAATAAAAAAAGAAAAATATGAAAGTACTACTTATAAATGGAAGTCCTAGAGCTCATGGCAACACGCAAATTGCTTTAGAAGAAGTAACTAAAACATTGAATGAGGCGGGAATAAGCACAGAGATAGTATCAATTGGTACTAAAGCCGTTCAAGGTTGCATAGCCTGTGGAAAATGCGCTGAAAAGAAGGTGTGTAACTTTTCTGACGAGCTATATATGATGGTAAGAGAAAAGGCCATATCCTCAGATGGTATCATTGTAGGCTCTCCAACTTATTACGCTGGCCCTAATGGCTCACTTCAAGCTCTACTTGACCGTCTGTTTTATTCCTCAGGAAAGCTCCTAAGATATAAGCCCGCAGCTGCCGTTGCTGTTTGTCGCCGTGGCGGGGCAAGTGCAACATTTGATCGCCTAAACAAATACTTTACGATTAATTGTATGCCCGTTGTTTCCTCTCAGTATTGGAATAGTGTTCATGGAATGACGCCAGGTGAAGCCTTAAAAGATGAGGAAGGACTGCAGGTAATGAGAGCTTTAGGACGCAATATGGCTTGGATGCTAAAAAATTTGAATTTAGCTAAGGAGCCAATCCCAAAGCAGGAGGAGAAAATATCCACTAACTTCGTTAGATAGTTAGGAGCCTTTTGATTTAAATTTACTTCTTAAAACATCTAATAGTTGAGTCTTGCGATAAAGGACTCTAAGGGATATCCATGTGCTAACAATAATTAGCAAAAGACCAACCGTCCAATATATCCACCCAGAAAAAAGAACGATTACACAAAGAGAAACTATTCCAATGGGGTATTGAAGAAGAAGGTATTTTCTTACATCTCGAGACATTTTGTATCCATAAAACTTCCACATAAGAAAAAGAATTATTGCATAGTCGATAAGTCCAACAATAGTTATCGCATATCCAATACCTGTAAGACCACCAAGATTAAAACCTAAGATACAGGCAATAACTATAAAAAAGGCATACTGACCATCAACTATCATAAAGAGTATAGAATTACCCTTTGCTAGCGAAATATAAGCCACTGGAAGTTTTGCTGCCCTTATATATAAAGCTAAAGTTGCCACTTGCACCATACCAAGAGCAGGAGAGAATTTTCCGCTATAAAGTAGTGGAAGTAGCAAAGGAGCAAAAAACATAAAAGCAACTAAGAGTGGAGAAATAAGCAGAAGCGATACTTCGCTTTGATTATTTACAATTTCGGTAAAATCATCTTTTTTAGAAGCTGCCGAAAGTCTTGGATAATAGTCGGTTTCCATTGAAGAGAAAATCATACCTCCGTATGTCATTACGATTAAGTATCCTGCACTATAAAGACCAACAGTTTCAAGTGAGGCATAATGGCTTAGATAAGAACGTATTAAAAACTCTGCCCCACTAACCAAAATTCCAGCTACAACAAAGGCAATCCCAAGCTTAACCATCGTAAAGCCATATGAGAGTTGGCGAAGGGATGATATAATCTTTAGAGGATAAAGCCTATAGGAGTAAAATATTGTTACTAGCATCTGAAGAAGAGCTAATATCACCAAACTAGGTACGATACCACTTTGGCCAAAGAAATAATAAATTGGAACGGAGACTATAAAGGCAAAAACCATGTTGTATATTGAAACTATAGCCAGCCGTTTAAGATTCCTTGTGGCCTTAAGTATGGCAACCTCGCCTAAGGTAATCGCCATTAATCCAACTACGGGAGAAAGACAAATAAAATGTAGGGTATGACTTCCCCAAGAAAAAGTTATATCGTTAAGAATCTTACTAAATATAATACATACTAGTGTACCAAAG
>JAJQAI010000322.1 GCA_021203915.1 Prevotella sp.
GAAATATTTTATTCCAAAAAAAGTAGTAATTTTGCAGAAAAATAGAATTTATTTAAGATTTGAAGCGCTTAATAAGAGCGAACGAACTTGTTAGGAGAAGACAATTCTTTAATGACAATTCTTTAATACTATCCGCGCCACATCGTATTGAAAAAATTATCTTTTTTAAAACTTTTAGTGTATGATTAAAGAAAATACCACACTTTTCGAATGGAATAATGATATAATTTCCTCTATTCTTAAGTACTTATCAAAAGAAAGGAATAATAAAATTGCGCAACCATATTCGATTGTTGGTGAATGGGGTAGTGGAAAAACCACGTTACTTAAGAGGTTGCAAGAAGAAATAAAAAAAGATTTGCCACAATATAAGCCAATATATGTGGATGCTATAACACTTTTTTCTGTGGATGACTTATTGGCATATTTAGACCCCATTCAAGAAGACTCTCCTAGGATAGTTTTGCTCGTAGATAATATTCAATTTTATTTTAATAGGACTGATATCTATGACAATTATAAACTTAGAGGAAAGTTAAATAAGGCTGGTGCTCCCGTTTTAATTTCAACTGCCAATTGTGTTTTGCCTGCTTTCGTAGATTATGAAGCTGCATTTTTTGAGGGTATAAAGATTATTTATATTAAGTCCTTCAAAAAAGAGGTTTTCCAAAAGCTTGTACATCCCGGAATAGATATGAAGCGTCTAGAGAGATTAATGTCATATTTACCACAAACTATTCGTTCTTTCCTTTTAGCAACTAAAATCGTAGCGGAATCTACTAATAGTGATATGGATATGGATCTTTTGAAAGATTATTATTCCCATTTCTACCTAATTAAATTCGAAGGATACGTTAAGCAAATCCAGAGGATTTTATTAGTTATGTCAATTTCTGAGGACGAGGTTGACTTAAAGTATATTCGTGAAAAAATGGGTCAAGAAAATGGTATGATTTCGCCTTATCTTAAGGTGATGGTGGACCAAAATTTAATAACAAGAACATCAACTACGCAACGAAAAGGTAGATATACGATTTCGGATCCACTATTTAAATTTTGGCTTAAAGAGTCCTATAATTGTGAAAAGTAAGAAAAGCTTTCGATAAAGATTTTATTCAGTTTTATTTTGTAGCAATTCCACCATTATTTTTGCAGCGTTTTTAGGTGCGCAACCATCTCCTAGGGCTTTACTAACTTCCTTATATCCCTCAATTATTTTGTCACGAAATTCACCTTCAGTGATAATTTTGCCCAATTCATCGGCAATATTTTCAACAGTAAAAGTATCAGCGACTAGTTCCTTTACAATTTCTTTGTCAGCAATAAGGTTAATCAGTGAGATGTATTTCACTTTTATTAAAATCTTGCGAGCAAGTGCAATAACCTTTGGTATAGGTGTTTCATAGCAAACCACCTGTGGAACCCCGAAAAGACCGGTCTCTAAAGTTGCCGTGCCACTTGTTACTAGTGCTGCATAAGAATTGGCAAGCAGGGAATAAGTCTTATCATATATAATCTTTACGGGTTTTCCTAAAATGAACTTTTCATAATATTCTTTAGCAATAGCTGGTGCACCTGCAATAACAAGTTGATAATTATCCGTATAGCGTGAGGCCGCCTCTATCATAGCGGGTAAATTGTCCTTAATCTCTTGTTTTCTGCTTCCTGACAGCAGAGCGATTATATGTTTTTTAGATGAAAGATTATTTGAGGAGCAAAATTCTTCCCAAGTTTCGGAGTATTTCTGTTTAAAATCTAAAATTTCTTCTGCGGTGGGATTTCCTATATAGTGCACGGGATAGCCATGTTTTTTTTCATAGAAAGGTACCTCAAAAGGCAGGATGGAAAATAGCTCTGCAACATCACGCTTTATATTTTTTATTCGGTACTCCTTCCATGCCCATATTTTAGGAGAAATGTAATAATATACCGGTATTTGAGTCTTTGTCTTTACGAATTTAGCAACTTTTAAGTTGAAGCCAGGATAGTCAACTAGTATTACTACGCTAGGGTCAAAAGAAAGTATGTCTTTCTTGCAGAAGGACATCATGCTAAATATTGTTCTTAGGTGTAGCAATACGGGAACTATACCCATATAGGCTAAATCCTTGTAATGCTTTAGTTGGGTTCCACCTTCTTTTGCCATCATGTCTCCACCTATGAAACGAAATTGGGCATCTTTATCATATTTTTTAAGATACGCCATTAGGTGCGAGGCGTGAAGGTCGCCACTAGCCTCTCCAACTATGATGTAATATTTCATCCTCTTAGAACCATTTTCTTATACTATCCATCGCCTCGTAGCTAGTAACATCAATTGTGGTAGGTGTAATTGCAATGTAACCATGACTAAGCGCCCAATTATCTGTGTCTTCAGCCTCGGGCTCATCGTTGGTGTAATTTCCAACGAGCCAATAGTAGTCATAGCCACGTGGATGCCTATGTTTGTGTACCTCATTGCCCCATGTTCCTTTGGCCATACGACAAACCTTTACACCTTTAAATTCTTCTGTAAGAGGGAAATTTACGTTAAGACATACTCCTAAAGGTAAACCTTCTTTAAGAACTTTAGATACTATGTGGCGTATCACCCCTCTAAGCGGCTCAAAGTTAGCATCTTCTCTAAAATCGCATAAGGAAAATGCAAGGGAAGGGATATATTTCATACAACCCTCTTTAGTTACTCCCATTGTACCTGAGTAGTGAGAGTTTACAGATGCATTATCTCCATGGTTGATACCTCCTATTATTACATCGGGTCGTCTAGGACATAGCTCACTAAGCGCTAGTTTGGTACAGTCAACGGGTGTGCCGTTGCATGACCAAATTTGAACCCCATCTTTTTCAAAACGCTTTTTTAGGCGAAGTGGCAATGTAGCAGAGAATGCTGTAGAGTAGCCAGAACGTGCGTCTTCAGGTGCACAAACTAGTATTTCAGCTATATCCGAGAGCATTTCAACTAGTGAGTTAATCCCTTTGGCTTGGTATCCATCATCGTTGGAGATAAGTATCAGTGGCTTCATGTTTTTTATTAGGTTTTTGAAGAATCTTTAACCTTGCAAAAGTATAGAAAAAAGGTTTAAAACAAATATTTCTCGTATAAAATATGTATTTTTGCAAAATAGTTTCTCGCCCCAAAACCTCTATCTGTCAAGGTATCAGGGACTTATCATTATTGTGAAATGAACGTAGCAAAGATTATAGCACTTGCCAATCAAAAGGGCGGAGTGGGCAAAACCACAACAACAATCAACTTAGCAGCCTCACTAGCCACACTTGAAAAGAAGGTTCTTGTCATTGATGCTGATCCTCAAGCCAATGCTTCAAGTGGTCTAGGTGTAAACACCAAGGATATTGATTGTTCACTTTATGAGTGTATCATCGATGATGCAGATGTTCGAGATGCTGTGTATACAACAGATATAGATGGTTTAGATATTATACCAAGTCACATAGACTTAGTAGGTGCTGAAATAGAAATGCTAAACCTAGAGCATAGAGAGCAGGTGATAAAAAACATGCTTGAACCAATCAGAGCGGACTACGACTATATACTGATTGATTGCTCGCCATCGCTTGGGCTAATAACCGTAAATGCTCTAACTGCGGCAGATTCTGTAATAATACCTGTGCAGTGTGAGTATTTTGCTTTAGAGGGAATAAGCAAATTGCTTAACACCATAAAAATAATAAAGAGCAAACTTAATCCAAAAATAGAGATAGAAGGGTTTCTTCTTACCATGTATGATAGCCGCCTTCGTCTAGCTAACCAAATATACGATGAGGTTAAGCGTCACTTTCAAGAGCTAGTATTCAAAACGGTTATACAACGTAATGTAAAGTTAAGTGAGTCCCCTAGTCATGGGCTACCTGTAATACTTTACGATGCTGACTCTAGAGGAAGTAGAAACCATCTAGCTTTGGCTAAGGAGATTATAAGTAAGAACGAATAAAATAAAGAGCTTTAAAGATAGATAGAGAATCTAGATACTCCTCTTTTTCTTTTTGGGGCATCCCAAGATTCTTTAATTCTTTTGAAGCTTTAAATGTGAAAAAAGAACATGGCAACTAAAAAAAGATATGCTAATGCGCTTGGGCGTGGACTTGATGCTCTAATTTCTTCTGAGACAGTTCGTCCATATGGTAGTTCCACTATAAGTGAAGTACCTTTAGATGAAATTGAGCCAAATCCCAATCAACCTCGCCGTCAGTTTGATGAACAATCGCTTCAAGGCTTAGCAGATAGCATACGTGAAATAGGTATTATTCAACCCATTACACTTCGTCAGATAGATGATAAAAAATTTCTAATTATAGCAGGAGAACGCCGTTGGCGTGCTTCACGCTTAGCAGGAATAAAGGCTATACCTGCATATATTAGAACAATTAAAGATGAGAGCGTCATGGAGATGGCTCTTATCGAAAATATTCAAAGAGAAGACCTAAATGCCATAGAGATTGCTCTAGCTTATGAACATCTTCTTGCAAACTCTCAAATGACGCAGGAGAGCATCTCAAAAAGGGTTGGAAAATCTCGCGCTGCCATTGCAAATTATTTGCGTTTGCTAAATCTTCCAGCTGAAGTACAACTAGCTTTAAGAAGTAGGGAGATAGATATGGGACATGCACGTGCTTTGCTTTCTATTGATAGCCCCTCGCTTCAAGTAAAGTTATTTAAAGAGATACAAAAGAACGGCTATTCTGTACGTAAAGTGGAAGAGTTGGTTCGTCGATTAAAGAATGGAGAGGATATTGACTCGGGTAAGAAAAAGATTGTAGCTATACAAAAAATGCCCGAGGAAATTATAAAGTTTAAGAAAAGTTTGATAGATAGTCTTGGGCTTAAGGTCCAAGTAACGTGTTCCTCAAGTGGAAAAGGCAAGATAAGCATTTCATTTGAAGATAAAGATGAGATGAAGCGTTTGATAGAAGCGCTTGGTAAACGAAAGAGATAGAAAAATACAACCTTAAAGGTCGTGAACAATAACCACCGATTTATATCCAGGACGTTGTGTCTGATTGTGGCTTTTCTTCTAGAGACAGTCTTTTTACCTATCTCAGCACAAGAGACTCTTTCTAATGCGTTAAAAGGTGACACAATCAAAACTCAAACCGAAGGGGAAATACTTCAGATAAGAGATTCTCTTTCCGAGAGTGTTGACAGCATAGTTGCCCTGCTTGATTCAGCTACGCTTGATGAGTTGGTTACAGATTCTCTTCCTAAAAAAGCTAAACGCGATTGGACGACATGGCGTCCAAATCCGAAGCGAGCAATGTGGCTTGCTATTGTTATTCCAGGTGCTGGACAAGTATACAACCGAAAGTTTTGGAAATTGCCTATAGTATATGGTGGATTCTTAGGTTGTATTTACGCTTTAAGATGGAATGGTCAGATGTATAAGGATTACTCACAAGCTTATATGGATTTGATGGATAATGATCCAAGTACAGAAAGTTACAATAAGTTTCTACATCTAGGCGCTACAATAACTGATGCAAATAAATCACGGTATGAGTCACTTTTTCAAAAAAGAAAGGATTATTACCGTAAATATAG
>JAJQAI010000269.1 GCA_021203915.1 Prevotella sp.
ATTTAAATGATATCCAACCATTGGAAGACTTCAATTGGGAAGAATTTGAAAATGGTGATAAAGAGCAAGCAACTCAAGCAGACCTTACAAAGGCCTATGATGAAACGCTTAACAAAGTAAGCGAGCACCAAGTAGTAGAAGGTAGAGTAACTGCCTTTGATAAAAAGGAAGTAGTTGTAAACATCGGTTACAAGAGTGATGGTGTTATTCCTGCAAGCGAATTCCGCTATAATCCAAATCTTCAGATTGGTGATATAGTAGAGGTTTACGTTGAAAATCAGGAAGATAAGCAAGGACAACTTCTACTTTCACACAAGAAAGCTCGTCTAAGCAAGAGCTGGGAACGTGTTAATGCCGCTCTTGAAGGTGGTGAGATAATTCAAGGATACATCAAGTGCCGCACTAAGGGTGGTATGATTGTAGATGTATTTGGAATTGAAGCATTCTTACCTGGAAGTCAGATAGACGTACATCCTATCCGCGATTACGATGTGTTCGTAAACAAGACAATGGAATTTAAAGTGGTAAAAATCAACCAAGAGTTCCGCAATGTAGTTGTTTCTCACAAGGCTTTAATAGAGGCCGAGCTAGAGGCACAAAAGAAAGAAATTATCAGCAAACTCGAGAAAGGTCAGATTCTCGAAGGAACTGTCAAGAATATTACTTCCTATGGAGTATTTGTTGACCTAGGAGGTGTTGATGGACTCATCCATATTACTGACCTATCATGGGGAAGAGTAAGTGATCCTCACGAGGTAGTTACCTTAGATGAAAAGATAAACGTTGTTATACTAGACTTTGATAACGAAAAGAAGCGTATCGCTCTAGGTCTAAAGCAACTAACTCCACACCCATGGGATGCACTAGATGAGAACCTCAGTGTAGGTGATCACGTTAAGGGTAAGGTCGTAGTCATTGCTGACTATGGCGCCTTTGTAGAGATAGCTCAAGGAGTTGAAGGCCTTATACACGTTTCCGAGATGAGCTGGTCTCAACACTTACGTAGTGCTCAAGAGTTCCTACACGTTGGGGATGAAATTGAGGCTGTAATTCTAACTTTGGATCGTGCTGAGAGGAAGATGTCACTTGGCATCAAGCAATTAAAGGAAGATCCATGGGAAACAATCGAGGCTAAATACCCAATCGAAAGCCGTCACACAGCTAAGGTACGTAACTTCACAAACTTTGGTATATTCGTTGAACTTGAAGAAGGTGTTGATGGTCTTATCCATATAAGCGACTTGTCATGGACAAAGAAAGTAAAGCATCCATCTGAATTTACTCAAGTTGGAGAACCTATTGATGTTGTTGTTCTTGAGATAGATAAAGAGAATCGTCGTTTAAGCCTTGGTCACAAGCAGCTTGAGGAAAATCCTTGGGATACTTATCAGACGATATACACTGCTGGTTCAGTCCACACTGGTAAGGTTGCCGAGATAATGGATAAAGGTGCAGTAATCAGCTTAAATGAAGGTGGTGAAGGTTTTGCAACTCCAAAACATCTTATTAAGGAGGATGGAACACAAGCACAGTTAGGTGAAGAGCTACCATTCAAAGTAATCGAGTTCGTTAAGGAGACAAAGCGCATCATACTATCTCATTCTCGCACATTCGAGGAACCAAAGGAGGAGCCAAAGAAGACCCCTCGTAAGAAGACAAAGAAAGACGAGGCTCAAGAGGCTCAAGAGGCTGCAAATTCAGCAGCGGGAACAACTCTTGGAGACATCGATGCACTAGCTGAGTTAAAGGCTAAGATGGAAAATAAGGAAGAATAAATTTTATCCCGTCTTAAATTAAAAATCCCGCGATGCATTTGCTTTGCGGGATTTTTTTATCTACATTTGCATAACATAGGAGAAGTTCTTTTTAAAATGAAGCAATAAAGGATAAATCCTGCCGTTTTGTTATCATAGCCATAATTTGGCACGCTATTTGCTATATTTTAGCAAGACCCAACTTTTTAAGCCCTGAGGTTTTAAAGTGGTCAAAAATAAATAAAGAATAAATATATGGCAAGTCAATTTTCACCAAAAGTATCTCAGATTTTGGCATTTTCTCGTGAAGAAGCGAATCGTTTATCTAGCAGGTATGTCGGTCCGGAGCATATACTTCTGGCCATCATGAGAGATAAGACTGGCTTGGTAACGGAAATGTTTCTAAAAAAGGATGTCAATATACAATTCATAAAAAGAGAATTAGAAAGAAAAGTTAGGGAGCAAGAATATCCTTTTTCTCTAGATACTAACCAAATAGAGCTTAACGAAAAAGCTCACGAAGTTCTTCGTTTAGCTATTCTTGAGGCTAGAAGTCAATCTAGAGTGATGGTAGGCGAAGAGCATTTGTTGCTAGCTATACTCAAAGAAGGCTATGAGAATGGGGCTAAGCAGGTGTTAGAATTTAATAATATAACCTATGATAATATTCTAACATATTTTCAAGAAAAGAAAAAGCCTGTTACTGATGGACTTGATATTCCAGATAAAGATGATGAGGATGATCAACTCAGCATAAATGGCAACAACTCACGCCGTGTACCTCTTCATGAGGTTACAACAGCCAAGCGACCTGGAGGGAAAACTCCTGTACTTGACACCTTTGGTGTTGACCTTACTCAAGCTGCTATGGAGGGTAAGCTAGACCCTGTTGTAGGTAGAGAAAAAGAGACTCTACGCGTTATGGAGATTATCTGCCGTAGGAAAAAGAATAATCCAATTCTTATTGGAGAACCAGGCGTAGGTAAGAGCGCTATTGTTGAAGGGTTAGCGCAACTAATCAAAAATAAACAAACCTCCCCTATCCTATTTGATAAACGCCTAATAAGCCTTGATATGACAGCTATTGTAGCTGGAACTAAATATCGTGGACAATTTGAAGAACGCGTTAGGGCACTTATTAAAGAAATAGAACAAAATCCCGATGTAATAGTTTTCATCGACGAGATACACATGATTGTAGGAGCAGGTTCTGCCCCTGGTTCTATGGATGCAGCTAATATTCTAAAACCATCTCTAGCTCGTGGAACAATACAGTGTATCGGTTCTACAACGCTTGATGAATATCGTAATTCGATAGAAAAAGATGGTGCTTTAGAAAGGCGTTTCCAAAAGGTTCTTGTTGAACCAACAAGCTCAGAGGAGACTCTGAAAATACTTAACAATATTAAGGAACGTTATGAGCATCACCACAATGTTACTTACTCGGACGAGGCAATAATGGCATGTGTAAAGCTAACTGATCAATATGTAACTGATCGTTCTTTCCCAGATAAGGCCATTGATGCTTTGGACGAATCAGGCTCGTGCGTACATCTAAAGAATGCTCATGTACCTCCAGAGATTAAGCAAAAAGAAAGTGAAATTGCTTATGTAATTGAGCAAAAACAAACTGCCGTGGGCAATCAAAACTTTGAACTTGCAGCTAGCTATAGGGATCGCCAAGGAGAACTTGAGAGGGAGCTAACCCGTCTTAAGGACGAATGGGCAAATAGCTCTAATACAAAGCGTGAGACTGTCACTGAGCATGATGTGGCAAAGGTAATTTCTATAATGACAGGTGTCCCTGTAAGTAGAATGGAAGAATCAGAAGGTATACGTCTTAGCAATATGAATCAAGACTTAAAGAAAGCCGTAATAGCTCAAGACGGGGCCATCGATAAAATAGTTAAGGCTATCCAACGTAATCGTGTCGGTCTTCGTGCCAAAGATCGCCCAATTGGAGCATTTATGTTCCTTGGTCCAACAGGTGTGGGTAAAACCTATTTAGCAAAGAAGCTGGCTGAGGTTATGTTTGGTTCGAGTGACGCTCTTATCCGTATTGATATGAGTGAATATGGTGAAAGCTTTAATACCTCACGCTTGGTAGGTGCTCCTCCGGGATATGTAGGTTATGAAGAAGGTGGACAACTCACCGAAAGAGTTCGTCGTAAGCCCTACTCTATAGTCTTGCTCGATGAGATAGAAAAAGCACATACTAATGTATTTAATATGCTGTTGCAAGTCCTTGACGATGGTCGTCTTACTGATGGAGTTGGTCGTACGATAGATTTCCGCAATACCATCGTAATAATGACTAGCAATACTGGAACACGTCAATTAAAGGAGTTTGGAAGAGGTGTTGGCTTCAATGCTTCAAGCCTAGGGCTAAATATGGATGAAAAGGACAAGGAATATGCACGTGGAATCATTCAAAAAAGTTTAAGTAAGCAGTTTAGTCCTGAATTTTTAAATCGCTTAGATGAGATTATAACTTTTGATCAACTTGATCTTGAGGCTATCAAGAAGATTATAGATATAGAACTTCAAGGGCTCTACTCAAGAGTTGCAGAATTAGGCTATAGCCTAAAAGTAACCGATAGCGCTAAAGAGTTTGTTGCAACAAAGGGTTATGATGTGCAATTTGGAGCGCGCCCACTTAAACGTGCTGTTCAAACTCATATTGAAGATGGTATTTGTGAGATACTCCTTTCGGGTAAACTTTCCTTAGGTGATCAAATCACTGTTGAAAAGGATTCCTCCAAAGATAAACTAAAGTTTACTCATCGAAAAAGTGCTCAGAAAAAACAAATAGAAAAAGCCCAAATATAATTAAAGGCTTTATCTGTGATTAAACATTTACCTTAACGTTTACTACTTAAGTCCTTAAAATATAGATGTTTCCATTATTATCTAACGGTAATATGGAAACATCCTTGTTTTACTTCATACTTAACAAAACAACGCTTTTCTTCTCTAAAATCACGAAGAACTTCGCTTAAAACCCATTTTAAGGTATCATTTCTAACTGCACGACGCTCAAGGGAATCAGGGTCACTAACTGTCTTGTAACGGTTATAGCAAATGTCAAAAGTCGTACCATAAAGGTGACAAGAGTTTTCCATTGCATTGTGGTTATGATGACGAAGTTTATCCACATCTTCCTTCGTTCTAAGTACACTAGTAACAATTATTTGGTGAAGTGGAATTCCCTTTATTTGCAAACTATCATAAAAACTTCGGCCAATGTCTCCAAGAAGAACAGCAGCTTTTGGAACAAGGTACGGGATACTACTTTTTAGCTGGTCTACATAGTAATAAGGGCTTGCTCCAACATAAACGAGTTCCGCTTTGCGACTCTCAGCATCAACGCGGTTATCAACAGGCTTTACACCAAAGGTTTGAGCTGAGGCCATTTGCACGTCCTGTCCATCTGGAAAACTTCGGCTAAACCCTGGGACACTAATGATTTTATTCTTTATTTCATTATCGTTAGAGTCATAAAAATTTGTTAGGGGTAAACAGGAGGAAGTCTCTTTTTTCTCTTTGGTTTTATTTTTCACCAAAGCCTTTTGCTTAGAGTTTTCTTTATGGATGGAATCTTTGGATGGTGTTTTTGCAATCGATGGGAATATTAAACGTATAAGAGCTAACACGATGACAATTATCGTGAAATAAAGAAGATACCTGTTTTTTGTAATCTTAAAAGAGAATTTCATACGTTCGTTTGCAAAACTGCTTGCAAAGATATTGCTTTTAAATTAATTAATCAGCTTAAATCGACGCCATTTGTGATAAAAATC
>JAJQAI010000315.1 GCA_021203915.1 Prevotella sp.
GTATTATCATTTTAAGATGTAGCTCACAAAAAAAACAAGAAGTCTCCTTAACGTTTAAAGAAAACTTCTTGCTTAAAAAAATGTATTATGAATAAATCAATTATAGAATCGTCTTAACTGCTTCTAGCATACCCTTTTCTTGAATGAGGTCAAGATCTTTCTTAACCAAAGCAGCAAGACCAGGAATCTTATTGAGGTCTTCACCCCAAATGCTTTCAGCTCCAAGAACACCTTCGGTAACCTTCTGAGTGTCGCCTGTTGCCCATAGCTCCTTGAGTAAGTCCATAATGTCTTGAGCATCATTAGGAACAATATCAACGCCGTCAGCACGCTTTCCACCCTTATAATAAGTGATGATAGCAGCTAGACCGAATACGAGACCCTCTGGGAGAGTTCCTTTGCGCTCCAAGTATGTCTTAACACCAGGAAGATCACGTGTCTGATACTTCGGGAATGAGTTAAGCATGATACTTGTTACCTGATGGTCAACAAATGGATTTAAGAAGCGCTCAAGCACATCGCTAGCGAACTTCTGGAGTTCATCCTTAGGTAGGTTCAAAGTCTCCATTAACTCCTCAAACTGTACCTTGTGGATGTACTTACCAACAACCTCG
Source organism: Prevotella sp. (assembly GCA_021203915.1). Taxonomy (GTDB): domain Bacteria; phylum Bacteroidota; class Bacteroidia; order Bacteroidales; family Bacteroidaceae; genus Prevotella. The sequence continues at coordinate 615 of JAJQAI010000315.1, forward strand.
TGGTTACATGCATCACGTACGATGTTGATACCGCTTAAGAAAGCAACAGGGCTTAGAACTGTGTGAGGACCATTTAGAAGAGTAACCTTACGCTCGTGGTATGGTTTCTCTGATGGAACGAAAAGTACATGTAGGCCAGCCTTATCTGCTGGGAATTCCTCAGCAATCTCCTCTGGTGCCTCGATTACCCATAGGTGGAAAATCTCAGCCTGAACAACTAGGTTATCCTCGTAGCAAACCTTCTGCTGAATCTCCTTGATTTCATTGCGTGGGAATCCAGGAACGATACGGTCTACTAAGGTAGCATAAACACCGCAGTGGTCAGTGAACCATTTCTTAAAGTCTTCACCTAAGTTCCATAGTTCTATGTACTTGTAGATGCAGTCCTTTAGAACGTGGCCATTTAGGAAGATGAGCTCACAAGGGAATATGATTAGACCCTTTGTTGGATCACCGCCAAATGTCTTAAAACGACGATAGAGCAACTGAACGAGCTTGCCTGGATAAGAAGTAGCTGGAGCATCCTCAAATTTACAACTTGGATCAAAAGTGATACCAGCCTCTGTCGTGTTAGAAATCACGAAACGAATCTCTGGCTGGTCAGCTAGTGCCATGAAAGCTTGATTCTGTGAATAAGGATTTAGCGCACGACTGATTACGTCTATACGCGTAAGACTGTTGACTGCTTGTCCCTCATCAAGTCCTTGGAGGTTAACGTGGTATAGACAATCTTGGCCATTGAGCCAATCTACCATACCTCTATCAATAGGTTGAACTACAACTACTGAACCATTGAAATCAGTCTTTTGGTTCATGTTATAAATAATCCAATCAATGAACGCACGTAGGAAGTTTCCCTCGCCGAACTGAATCACTTTCTCGGGCATAACGCTCTTGGGTGCAGTCATTTTGTTAAGAGCTTGTAATTTTTTCATATTTAGTGTTAGATTTAAATGATGTTTTCTTTTGTGAACAATGCAAAGTTAAGAAATTTCTATTATTGCTAAGAACTTTAATTCTTAAATTAGTTAAATTTTTTTAGTCTCGTTTTAGCCTCTTAAAATCACATTGCAAAAACGTTAAATCCACCATCAACAACAGCCACTGTTCCGGTAACGAATTTAGAAGCGTCGCTAATGAGATAGTGTATGGTTCCACAGAGTTCTTCGGGGTCACCCATTCTACCATAAGGAGTCTGATGAATAACATCTTTACCACGTTGTGTATACGTGCCATCGGGGTTAGTAAGGAGCTCTCTATTCTGCTCTGTTATAAAGAACCCAGGAGCAATGGCATTTACTCTAATCCCTTCGCCAAATTTCTTAGCGCATTCTGCAGCCATAAAAGCTGTAAAATTACTTACTCCGGCCTTAGCTGCAGCATAGCCACATACTCTTGTGATAGGACGGAAGGCAGCCATTGATGAGAAGTTGATAATAGAGCCCTTTTTCTGAGCAACCATAGGCTTTAGGAATTCCTGTGTTGGAATTGCTGTTCCGGCAAGATTTAGATTAATCACTTTTTGGAAATCTTCAACCTTCATATCAAAGAAATTTCCTGTAGGTGATATTATAGCTCCGGGCATATTGCCTCCGGCTGCATTTAGCAAGGCATCTACTCTGCCATATTTAGCAACGATATCCTCGCAATTTTTCTTAACTATTTCCTGTTGCATCACATCGGTCTTCATGAATTCTAGGCAAAGTCCAGCGCTTTGGGCACTATTTTGGATCTCAAGCCCATTCTTTTCATTTCTACCCAGTATTATCACTTTAGCACCATTTTCTGCTAAGTAACGGGCAATTGTTTTTCCTAAAACTCCTGTTCCGCCTGTAACGACAACAACATAGTCCTTAATATTAAAAAGTTCGTTCATAAGAAAATGTATTTATGTTCTATTTGATTCCAAGTTCTTTATCAACGGCAGAGAGTATACCCTCAACCTGTCCAAGGGCGAACATTCGTCCTAAGAAGGTATAACCGGCATTGTATCCACGCGTTTCATCTCCTAGCATGTTTGGACCATGGTCAACCCTCATTGGAAGAGAAGGATTTACCTTTTCAAATATATGTGCTAGTTCCACTAAGTCCGCTCTTCCTCCTAAGTGTGAGGCCTCGGTAAAGTCTCCATTGGGATATACATAACAGGAACGCATGTGTACAAACCATGTGCGTTTTGCGTATTTACGAGCTAGGCTACTTATGTCGTTATGTGCCCCGGCAGAAAGAGAACCAGCACAGAATGTAAGCCCATTGTGCTCATCGTCAACTTCAGAAAGAAACCACTCTATATCCTCGTCACAAGTAACTATTCTAGGAAGACCTAAAATTGGGAATGGAGGATCATCAGGGTGTACGCACATATACATACCATACTCCCTACATGTTGGCATTATAGCACTTAAGAAGTACTTCATATTTTGGCGTAGACCATCTTTTGTTATGCCTTGATATAGCTTAAGCAAGCCTTTAAAAATCTCAACTGGATGTTCATCATTTTCTGTAATATTACCATTTACAAAGCCTTGAGTCTTAACAATTATATTTTCAACAAGGCGATGATCATCCTCTTTGCTCATCTTTTTCTTAAGTTCTTCTACCTCCATAAGAACTTCCTTTGAATAGTCTTTTTCTGCTCCTTCACGCTTTAAGATGTGACAGTCAAAATAAGCGAATTGAGCATGACTAAAGTATAGGTTGCTAGTGCCATTTGGATTTGGGTGAGTTAAGTCCGTTCTAGCCCAATCTAAAACGGGCATAAAATTGTAGCAAATAGTGTGCACGCCCTCAAGGCCAAGGTTTTTAAGACTTTCCTTGTAATTTTCTATTAACTCATCTCTATCTTTGCCACCATATTTTATGCTTTCTGAAACAGGAAGACTTTCAACTACTGACCAACGCATGCCATAGCTTTCTATATATTCGCGAAGGTCACGAATCTTTTCTCTTTGCCATACTTCTCCATTTGGAACATCATGTAGGGCAGTTACAATACCCTCAACGCCAATCTGTCGAAGCATCTCAAGGGTAATTTTGTCATTTTTACCGAACCATCTCCAAGTCTTTTCCATAATAATGTTTTTTATTCGTGATGATAGGCTTCTCCTTTTATTATAGTGCATGCACGATATAGTTGCTCTAAGAATATGAGTCGCACCATTTGGTGGGAGAATGTCATCTTTGACAGTGATATTTGATAGTTTGCTCTACTATATATTTGCTCTGAAAAGCCATATGGACCTCCAATAATAAAGATGATATGCTTTCCCATAGCAGTTATTTTTTCAACGAATAAGGCGAACTCTTTACTACTAAATTCTTTCCCCTTTTCATCTAGTAATACCACAAAACTCTTTTCATCGATGTTTTTTAGTATAGCCTCTGCTTGTTTTTCTTTGAGTTGTTTTTGAGAAAGGTTTGAAGAATTTTTTACCTCCCCTAAGACCTTAACATCAAATGGTAGATAATGATTTATGCGTTTTGAGTAATCGCTAATACTCTGAGCATATAAACCATCTTGTGTCTTGCCCACAAAAAGTAAAGTGACTTTCATCTTAAACGCTTAATTGGTCTTATCCTTCTTTATTAGGCTTCTTTGGAAACCATCCTCTTTCCACTCTCTTTTTTTGCTGGAACAACTCTCTTATAGACCAAAGCATAGAGCCTCCAATGATGCCCAAAAAAGCGGAAATTATATCATTATGGATAAAAAGCGCTATGCCTAAACATAAAAGGCCAACAATTAAGAAAACCCACCATAGTTTTGTTCCTGTATGATATTCCGTCTTTATAACTAAAGGGTGACAGGCACCAATTACTATCAAACTACAGGCGGCAATAGCTATTCCAAAAAAATTCATTTCAAAGTTTTTTCCTCTCTACTTTCTTAAGGCACACCACCTTAAAAGCCAAAAAGACTGAGCTTTTTGACTTTCAAAGTAGCTCATATATGCAAATATCACAAAATTTCCTGAATTCTGCAAGGAAAGTTTCTTTAAATTTCAGACTTTCAAAAACGCTAAAAAATGTAATTGCAATCACACATGTTGACCTAGTATCCCATATGCCTCACTAAAAACGGTGCTAAAACAATATCTCGTCAAAATGCAATACTTACACTTATTGAGTCACTTATATTTACAAGGCTCTCTGTAAAAAAAATCCCCAGTTTTTTGATAGAAAAAAACTTTTTCCCCCTACTGCTTAAATATCGAAGGTTTTGCTTAACTTTGAGGTCTTAAAAAAAATCAGAGTGAACGTAAAAAGAATAGTTAACGATATTCTTAGAATTGCCTTTCCTTTAGTTTTAGGCGGAGCGATACTTTATTGGATGTATCGTGGCTTTGACTTTGCAAAGGTAAAAAGTATTCTTCTTGGAGGGATGTCCTGGAAGTGGATGTTGCTATCACTTCCTTTTGGAATACTAGCCCAAATGTTTAGAGGTTGGCGTTGGATGCTAACGCTCTCACCCTTGGGTGAGCGGCCAAGACCATCTCTGGCTGTTCATTCTGTGTTTTTATCCTATGCCTCAAGCCTAATAATACCCCGAGTTGGTGAATTCTTACGTTGTGGTGTTCTTCGTAGATATGATAGAGTCTCATTTCCAAAAGCGTTGGGGACAGTTGTTACTGAAAGAATAATAGATGCCCTGCTTGTTGGCATTATTATGGTTATCGCCTTTTTTTTGCAAATGAGGGTATTTTCTACCTTTTTTTCGAAGACAGGAACAAGTATAGAATCGGTACTAAGTAGTTTTTCCCTTACGGGTTATATTGTAACTATAATATGTGCCGTATCAGCACTTATTCTTTTACATTTTCTTTTAAGAAGACTATCCTTTTATGAAAGGGTAAAAACAACTTTAAAAAGTTTGTGGCAAGGGATAATTTCACTTAAGAGGGTTAAAAATATACCATTATTCCTTTTTTA
>JAJQAI010000026.1 GCA_021203915.1 Prevotella sp.
ATATATATCTGGAGAATCAGTAATAGCCTGCATCCCCTCAATTGAAGAACTACTATTTAGAACCATTGGATTAACCCAACCACAAAAAATTCTTTCATAGCCAGTAAATCCGGCAGGAACAAAGCCATCAGAATTATACTCACCGGAATCCATAATATCCCAATAACTCATTCCAAAATATTTATATCCTGTGTCATAGGTATCAGGAAGACCAAAACAATGGGAGAACTCATGACATATTGTACCAATACCCTCTATCCTTCCACGTGGAGTTATCTCGTTACTACATGCATAAGTATTAACAAGCACACCATTAAGAGAAATCATTCCATAGCCTGTTGAGTATAAATCCCACTCATGGGGCCATATTGTATAGGCACCACCACCATCTGCTTCACCTTTCCCGGCATAAAGTAAGAAAACCTGATCTACATAGCCATCGCCATCCCAATCATAAGAGGAGAAATCAACTTCGTTCATAACACCTATGCAGGCTTCCCTTACAAACTCATTAAGGCGGCTAGAGTATTCATCACCAGAAGAGTCATTCTCGCCATAATAAGCATAACTCTTTGAAAGAGTAGCAGGACCAACTACATCAAAGTCTAAAAGGAATTGTCCATAGCTCTGATCTTTAAAATAATCTCTTACACTACCCCGAAAGCCATCTTCACTAGTAAAACCTTCTTCATTTGCTATCCTATCATAAAGATCACGTGTATTAGAAGCTTGAAACTTCACATCAGAAAACTCAACAAGTATAATTAGTCCGCGTTTTTCTCCGGTATAAATGGCTGCTTTTTCTTTAGTAGAAAGTTTGGCTAGATTCCTCTTAGATGGGTTCAAAGAGCGTTTTTTTTCTGCTTTCAAACGTAAGGAATCAAGGCTAGCCCTTTTAAAGAGTCCAGTTAAAGGATCTTGGGTATAAACAGTGGAATCCTCACTTTGATAAAACCTCATAAACTCACTGCCTCGAAGCTCGACTTCTATCTTAGAACCATCTTCTAGGGTCACTGTTTGCCATATCCCACGTTTTGCCGGAACTGCCTTAGCAATCAAAAAGGCTAGTAAAAAGCATAAAGTAAATATAACTCTCTTCATTAGTTAGCTAAAAAATTTATAGTTCAATGGTCTTTGAAATCAGTCCATCATAAGTATTTATAATAACCTCCACTATATCTCCTTGAGAAAGTTCTTGAGGAATACCATCCACTGGTATACTAGCATAAACCTCAGAGGAATAATACTCAGGCATACCATTTTGATCATGATAAAGAAGAAGAGTTACTTTTTTTTCTCCTTCTGAGGATATACTTACTCCATCAAAAAACATGCCAAGGGTTTGAAGGGAGGCATCATCATCTAAATTACCAACCTTAAGATAAAGGTCAAGATTAATGTATTTACCCGATTTACTTTTCCAAATACTTATAAAATTAACGGGATCCATTAGGATTTCCTGATTGGGGGCTTTTTTCTCAGCAATACTAAAAACAGGAACTTGGGAAATAGCTATCGCTTGAGCTAAATACGTATTAGTGTTAGAAGAGATTTTGTTATAATATAGCAGAGCTCTATAAATAGTATCAGGGACTGTAGCCCAGGAAGTACTAATTGGCTCATATAAAGAAAGGCTCTCATCATCATCGGTTACAACGCTAGTAATCGTGGAAAGGGAATTCGTTTTTGCCTCAACAAAATCCACCCTCATATTAGATAGAGAGCCATCACCCGTATCATAGGCATCATTCTGGCATGAAACAACGATAGCCAAAAGTAGTGGTAATATGAATTTCTTTAGCTTCATTGATGGGAAGTAGCCTTAAAATAATTTATAGCGGGGTTGGCATACATTGTAAGCATCCTTTCAAGTAAGAAATCCTCGTCTTTATGGGGAAGATTTATCTTCTCAATCTGTAAGCGAAGGTACTTAAGGAAATCCTCCTTTTCTTTATCACTATATTTAGATGAGTTTTCTTTCCCTCCTTTAAGCATATCCATAGCTATATAATTAGATGGATAAAGACGATATCTTTTGTGTATTTCCTCATCAATATGATGGGCTATTGTTTCTAGCAATTCGTGTCTTGGCATACTCTCATCTAAAGTGTCTAACCAGGAATTAATGCAAGGAGCCGTGTGGTAGTGCATATGGCCTTTCCAACCTAAAATTCCTGAGCGCATACTTTCTATATCCTCAGCTTTTTGCTTTTTCCAGTTTTTATCATCTCTTTTTGCTTGAAACTCTTTAGCCTTAAGATAATCTGAGGCATCATACTCATAAGAAATAGTAAGAGGTACTATGTTTAAGCGCTTTAGTTTTTCTATTACACCAGCCTTAGGACCTCCCATTATCATCATCTTTAGAATTGTAGTCTGCGTTCTATCATCAGAATCTTTTGCTCTACCCTCACGTTGAGCTATCCATATATTGTCGTGCTTCGTCTCAGCCACATAATACATATAGTTGGAGAGCTTTTTACTTGCTAAAAGAGAGTCTCTAGGAGGAAGTCCACGTTTAACGATAAAGGACTTAGTAAGTCTTACAAAATCCTCAACCCACGAAAGTCCAAGAAGATTATCACCAATTGCTATCTCACACGTAGTACCAAAGCCATTATCAACGAGCATCTTTGAAAGAAATGCTGAATCAATTGTTATATCGCGATGATTACTTACAAAGGTATAACGCTTTGAGGCATCAACCTCTGAAGAGTCCATAGTACACCCCAAAGTTGTCTTCTTGATTAAATTATCAAGAAAGTTATAACAAAGACGCAATTGAAACTCTAAGGGTGTTTTGCAAGAGAAAAACTCCTGGCGCACTTTCTCAAGTGGAACACCTGGCATAACAAACGTTAGAATCTTTTGGAATTGTGGATCCAAAAGAAGTCTTTCATAAACTTTAGGCAACTCCTCAGCTTCGTATGAGCGTATATCATCAAATTCTGAAGGTATCATCTTCTTTTTAGGGGCAATTCTACCTAAACTGGTTTTCAATTATATCGGTTAGAATATCCTTCATCTCAAGATTAGCAGCCTTTGCTTGCTGAGGTATAAAGCTTGTAGAAGTCATTCCAGGTGTGGTGTTTACCTCAATAAGATTTATCTTATCATGTATCTCACCCGAAGAATCCTTTTCTTTTGAGATGATATAGTCAATACGAATAATTCCATTACAATGCAGTATATCGTATATTGTGCTGGTTATCTGTTCTACCCTTTTTGTGGTCTCAGGGCTTAGACGAGCTGGAGTAATTTCCTCAACCTGTCCATTATACTTAGCATCGTAATCGAAGAACTCCCTTTTGGTAACTACCTCTGTAGCTGGCAATACAACACTTTTTTCATGGGTCTTATAGCAACCTATAGAAATTTCGGTTCCATCTACAAATTCTTCAACCATCACATCCTCTGATTCAAGCATCGCCTTATGTATTGCAGAGCCCAAATTATCTTTACTCTTTACCTTAGAGACGCCAAAGCTACTTCCATCAGCAACGGGTTTTACAAAACACGGCATACCAATACGCTTTTCAATTTCCTCGTCACTGACAATTTCCTCATAACCTTTACGAATAAGCAAGCTATCTGGAACTTTTATTCCATAACCACGCATATATTGATTGAAAACGAACTTATTAAAAGTTAAGGCCTCAACAAGCACGTCACTTGTAGAATATGGCACATGCACTAGTTCAAAATATCCTTGCAGAATGCCATTTTCACCTGGTGTGCCATGAACGGTAATGTAAGCGTAATCAAACTGCACAAGACGTCCATCTTCCATAAAAGAAAAATCATTACGATCAATGGCTATACTCGTGCCGTCCTTTAGCTCAACTTTCCAGTCAAGTCCTCTGACAACAACAATATATACATCATAACGTTCTTTATCCAAGAAAGAATAAACACCATGTGCTGAACGAAGTGAAATTCCATGTTCTGAAGAGTCTCCTCCACACACTACTGCTATGGTTCTCTTAATTTCCTTCATATTCTAAAAAAAAGTTTCATTAAAATTGACGTATTTCCTCCATTTTTCTAACAACATAGTCATATCCTGGGGTGGTGGACATTCAAAATCCATTCTCTTTCCTGTTTTGGGATGAGTAAACCCTAAAGTTCTAGCATGAAGGACTTGACGTGGACAAATTTTAAAGCAGTTTTCTACAAACTGTTTATATTTACTTGTGCGATTACCTCTCAAAATCATCATTCCTCCATAACGTTCATCAGCAAATAGTGGATGCCCTATATGCTTCATATGCGCACGTATTTGATGAGTTCTTCCAGTTTCTAACTTGCACTCTAAGAGTGTTACGTATCCAAACTTCTCCTTCACCCTATAGTGTGTAATGGCAGGTTTCCCTATCTCGGATGTTGGAGAAAAGACCTCCATACGAGTACGGTTTTTAGGATCCCTACCGATATTACCCTCAACAAGACCTTCCTCCTCGGTGAAATGGCCCCATACTAGAGCATCGTAACTTCTAGAGGTAAGTTTATTAAAAAACTGTACACCTAAATTTGACTTAGCCTCTGGAGTCTTAGCAACAACAAGGAGACCACTTGTATCCTTATCAATGCGATGAACCAGTCCGACTTCAGGGTCGTTTGGGTTATAAGAAGCATTATCTTTAAGATGCCAAGCTACAGCGTTAACAAGTGTTCCATGATAGTTTCCGCATCCTGGATGTACTACCAGTCCCGCAGGCTTATTAACTACCATTAGCTCATCATCCTCATACACAACGTCAAGTGGTATATCCTCAGCCTCGATAGTACTATCGTATTGAGGATAGTCTAACATCAAGGTAATCACATCCAAAGGACGAACCTTATAATTACTCTTGATGGGTTTATCGTTAACATTGACAAAGCCTACCTCTATAGCACGTTGAATGCGATTGCGACTAGTATTCTGCATATGTAAGAAGATATACTTGTCAATACGCACTGGCTCTTGATGCTTATCTACTTGAAAGCGTAGATGCTCGTAAAGTTGTTGAGCTTCATCATCTAGCAACTCATCAAGGGATTCCTCCGTCATAACATAGAAAGGATTATAATCACTTAAGGCTCTGTAACAACTTGGAAATCATCAAAAGCATCCTCTTCCTCAGTGGAGAAATCATCAGAGGATTTTTCCTCACTATGACGTACTATAGGCCTCATATCATCTTCGTCAGGTTCCTCATAGACAAAGTTATCTGCATCCATGTAAACAACAGAATCGCTTTCATTTCTAAGTCCATTACCCACCTGCATAACTATCACATCCTCTACGGAGACTCTTTGACCATTTTGAAGGAGTTTGCCATGATCTTTTAATCCATAAAGCCAATCCTTCTCTCCATATATGAATTCAGTTTCACCGAGTTTGAATCCCATTGCTAGGAGTTTTGCCTGCGCCTCTCTATATGAACAGTTATCAATTATATCAGGTATGGTGAGCATCGGTGAGTGGGAAGCATTTATAACAACGAAAACTGTACGATGGGGCTTAACTATAC
>JAJQAI010000197.1 GCA_021203915.1 Prevotella sp.
CTTTTTAATTCTTCAGTAACAGATATTTTCCAAAACAAATATCTTTCTCCTCGTTCTCCTTATACCACCTTGCAAATTCCTGTTCAAGGAATTGGTGATTGGTGTCATCCACTTTATACTTTTGATGTTGATGATAGTGGATTAAGAGAGAAAATAAATGATGGTAAACTTTTCACTGACAATGGCATACCATTTTTAAGTCCTAAAAATGGCTATAATATAGCATTTACCTCTCTTTTTGATAATTATCCAGATAGCATTAGTTTCCCTCTTAAGGGTAAAGCTGCCTCAGCCTTTCTTCTTCTTTTAGGAAGTACCAATCATATGCAATGTGATTTTTTAAATGCTAAGATTAGTGTTTATTATGAAGATGGCACTAAAGATTATCTTCCCCTTATTAGCCCAATTAATTGGGCTCCAATAGAGCATATATTCTTTGAAGATGGTCTAGCTTTTAATAGGAAGGCCCCAAAACTTACTCGTCTAGCGCTAAAGACGGGATACCAAAGTGATTCTTTTGAGGAAGAACTTGGATCCTCGGGTGCTACATGTATTATAGATGGAGGTGCAGCCCTACTGCTTAAGATGCCTCTTAATAAAAAGAAAAAACTTTCTAAACTTGTTTTAGAGTCCGTTGCCAATGAAGTTGTTATTGGAATAATGGGCATTACACTTCAAAGGTAAAAAAAGAGAGTCAACAACCACTTTTTAGATTATTGACTCTCAAAATAGTGAACTTTTTTTAGCTATTAATCAAACCATTTGATGTAGCAGAAATCTTGACGATGAGGTAGATTCTTATTCTTTGGGTACATCCTAACGGCTGTCTTATAAATACCTGCTTCTACAGCCTCAACCTCGGCCTCGAAAGTATACAGGTTGCCATCGTGACTTACGAGTTTGAATGGGAATACGTTGGATATCGTCTCCACACCATCCTTATCAGTCTTTACTGATATAAATTCTAGTCCAACGGCATCATTAAGACCTTGCTCATCAATAACATATTTGACTTTGTACTTTACACCGGTTTCCATACCAGTACTTGGGAAACTAATGTCCTTAGAAACAACGTGAATCGCATCCCAACGTTCTGCTACAGTTTCCTTCCATTGTGCAAGTTCTTTAGCTAATTGGAAGTTGTTAGCAGAAAGACGCTTTGAGCGTAGAGCCTGCTTTTCATAGAACTTCTCATAGTAGTCATCCAACTGACGCTTCATCGTATAGTGAGGAGCAATCATAGCTATAGAGTTCTTTATTACCTTAATCCAACCCTCACTATAACCTTTCTTATTCTTCTTATAGTAGAGTGGAATTATCTCCTTCTCAAGCAGAGAATAAATAGTAGCTGCATCAAGTTGATCTTGATAGCTTTGATTCTTGTAGGTGCGCTTTTCGGTTACAGCCCATCCTGCACCTTTACGATAGCCTTCAAGCCACCAACCATCAAGAACTGATAGGTTAACAACACCATTCATTTCAGCTTTCTCGCCTGAGGTACCAGAGGCCTCAAGAGGACGAGTAGGGGTGTTCATCCAAATATCCACACCTGAAACAAGGCGACGAGCAAGCTGCATATCGTAATCCTCAAGGAAGATTATCTTACCCAAGAATTCAGGACGTTGAGAAATCTCGAAGATTTTCTTTATAAGTCCTTGACCAGCTCCATCGGCAGGGTGTGCCTTGCCCGAGAATAGGAACTGAACGGGGTATTTCTCGTTGTTAACTATCTTTGCAAGACGGTCAATGTCGGTAAAGAGTAGATGTGCACGCTTGTATGTTGCAAAACGACGGCAGAAACCAATAATTAAAGAATCTGGATTTATCTTTGTTATAAGTGATACCACACGTGAGGGGTCTCCTTGATTTCTAAGCCATGTGTCGCTGAATGTAATCTTAATATAATCGGTGAGCTTCTTCTTTAGAGCCATACGAGTGCTCCAAATTTCCTCATCTGGAACATCGTATATGGCTTGCCATATGTCAGCATTGCTCTGATCTGACATAAAGTTTTCGGCAAAGTACTTAGCATATAGCTGACGCCATTCTGTTGCTGCCCATGTTGGGAAGTGAACACCATTGGTGACATATCCTACATGATTCTCCTCAGCAAAATATCCTTTCCATATTCCTGAAAACATTTTCTGACTTACCCAACCATGAAGTTTACTTACACCATTGACTTCTTGACAGGTGTTACATGCAAATATTGACATGCAGAACTTTTCGTTATGGTCATCAGGATTTGTGCGTCCCATTCCAATGAACTCATCCCATGAAATTCCTAGCTGTGAAGGATAACCAGACATGTATTTGCTGAAAAGGCCCTCATCGAAATAGTCATGACCAGCTGCAACTGGTGTGTGAACTGTATAAAGTGATGAGGCTCTTACAAGTTCAATGGCTTGATTGAAACTTAGCCCTTCCTTTACGTAATCGCAAAGGCGTTGAAGGTTACAAAGAGCTGCATGACCTTCATTGCAGTGATAAATATCTTTCTTTATGCCGAGTCTCTTTAGTGTTAGAATACCGCCAATTCCAAGAAGAATTTCTTGCTTAAGACGATTCTCCCAATCACCACCATAAAGGGAGTGTGTAATAGGCCTATCGAACTCAGAGTTCATATCGTTGTCTGTGTCCAAAAGATACAGCTTAACTCTTCCTACATTTACCCTCCATACGTAGGCATGGACTAGGTAATTCGTGTATGGTACATCAATAACCATTGGATTACCATTTTCATCTAGTTGATGCTCTACTGGTAGGGAACTGAATACTTGAGCGTCATAGTTGGCTATTTGTTGGCCATCCATACTTAGAGATTGCTTAAAGTATCCGTAGCGGTACAAAAAGCCTATTGCACACATATCAACATTACTATCAGAAGCTTCCTTTATGTAGTCTCCTGCTAGCATGCCAAGTCCACCTGAATATATTTTGAGTGCTTGATTGATTCCATATTCCATGCAGAAATATGCTACTGAAGGGCGCTTAGTGTTTGGCTTTTCTGCCATATATGCCTTGAACTTTGCATATACATCCTTTACCCTTTTCATTATGGCTTTATCCTTGACAATTGCTTCTTTCCTATCGTAACTGAGGCGTTCAAGCAACATAACGGGATTATGCTCAACTTCACGATATAGGTCCGCGTCAAGTTCTCTCCATAAATCTCTAGCTTCGTAATTCCAGGCCCACCACATATTGTGGGATAGCTCATAAAGACACTTGAGCTCTTCTGGTAATCTTGGTGTTACCGTCAATTCTTTCCATTGGGGGTCATTGGCGTAGTCTGATTTAATCTTCATATGAATCTATTTTATTTGAAATATTTTTTCTTCAATAAACATTTATTTTTTCCTTTCCTCAGCCTTTTTAAGGGCAAAGTCATAGGCATCTAAGTAGTATTTTATAAATTTACTCCAAAGGGCTTTTTTAGAAAGAAGTTCTGCATTTTTTCTAGTGGTATCTTTTTCTGTGGGAGAAAATTTTGAGAATTCAACCACTGTGTCCTTTATTATGTCAGAAGCTTCAGAAAAGTTATAGTCAGTTCTATGAACAACCTTTACACCATCTAAAATATCGGTTTTTTTACCAATCAACTTATTAACCCACATTCCAAAACCAGCCAAATCAGATGTAATACAAGGTACCTTAAAGGCTATTGCCTCAAGTGGAGTGTATCCCCAAGGTTCATAATATGATGGGAAAATGCAAAGATCATTACCTAGAATTACATCATAATATTCCATATTGATAATACCATCTTTTCCATCTAAATAGCATGGAAGGAATATTATCTTGACTTTATCTGCTTCAAGGTTATGTACATCCATATGTTTAAGCATACCAAGTACATTATCATGGCTCATATTGTGAAGCCAATGGGTTATCATTGGTACTTCTAAAGGTGTATCGTAATCCTTATTTGAGTTTAGACGCTCTAATAGGTCTTCTCGTGGTTTACCAACCCATCCTGGTATGGTAATAAGGGCTAGTATTTTTTTATCTAAGCGATTATCTCTTTTAAGACGATTCATTGCCTCTAAATATACATCTACACCCTTATTGCGGAATTCATAACGACCGCTTGTAGATATAATTAAGGTATCATCATCAAGCTTTGAGCCCAGTAGCGCATTGGCTATTTTAATAATTTTTTCTCTAGCTTTTTTTCGCTTAAGAATAAATTTCTGACCCTTGGCAACAAAGTCATTTTCAAAACCATTTGGAAGAACAAAATCTACGGGCTTATCAAGCAACTCTTTACACTCATTAGCTGTGATATCACTAACGGTAGTAAAACAATCCGCATTCCAAGCTGTCCTTTTTTCAATGGAATGCTTACTCTCCATATTTAGCTCTTGAGCCATTTGGTCTCCATTATAGGCAAAGAGATAATCATATAGAGGTTTACCATTTCCGGCTATACTTCTTCCGATACTCGTAGCGTGAGTGGTGAAAATTGTAGCTACAAAGGGTAAATACTTCTTTATGTAAAGCATTCCTAAGCCTAGCATCCACTCATTAGCATGATATATAACCTTTTGCTCTTTATTAAGATAGAACTTATAGAAACTTTCTACAACTTTTGCAACAGCATATGAGAACATAGAAGACTCATCGTAATCGCCATAGGCATGAAGGCTATCTACAGAAAAATCTTCCCATAAATGAGTATAAATCTCGTTCTTTTTCTCGAAATACCTACTATAGTTTACTAGAATCGCAATGGGCTTGCCTGGAACGTCCCATCTCCCAACTCTAACTTTTAGCCCTTCTTTTTGAGCCTTTTTTACCCAAGAAGAAAAAAGTTCTTTATCTTGGATAAAGCTTAAAGATTCACTATTCTCAAAGTCTGGACCAAGAAAAATGATATGGTCAGGGAATTTTTCTTGTAAGGTCTTAGCTTTTGTTGAAAGGACAGTATATATGCCTCCTACCTTATTGCAGACCTCCCAACTGGATTCGAAAATATAATCAGGAGAAAGTTTATTTGCCATAATTTTTAACGTGATTGGCGCAAATTTAACGAAAAAAAAGTTGATTAAAAAAATAAATTGTGGATTTTTTCCCAAAACTTGAGTTTTCTTGATAACAAGCAATTTTAAGAGAGGACATGTTAATAAAAAATGTATCTTTATGCAATGTTAACTATCAGAACATCACCAGTTTATAAAAATTATAGGCTTAATGGTTTTATGGGTTATAGTTGGGGTGGTAAACTTTTTTAACTTGATTTCTTGTGCCGCTGTTCACGCAAACACTTTCTTTTTTTCATCCCTTTGTATTATCGAGTAAAAAAAGTTAAATTTGCAACCAAATTTAATCCTCTATAAAATTAAAAAGAAAA
>JAJQAI010000108.1 GCA_021203915.1 Prevotella sp.
GTCTTTTAATTGATCGCTAGTTATCATAACTTAAAAAAGATTTAGGCCAAAAAATCTCATCCCTTTTCTTCATATATTTTATCAATTACGGTTTTGTAATGTTCTTCTAAAATTTTTCGTCTTATTTTCAGCGTGTTTGTAATTTCGCCACTTTCCATCTTAAGGTCATTGGGCAACAAAGCAAAACGTTTTATTTTTTCAAAGCTAGCGAATTGTTGCTGAAGGGTTTCTATGCGTTCTTCCATCATAAGGTGGATTTTATCATTAGCGCAGAGTTCTTCGCGGGAAGTAAAATCAATACCATTATTTCTAGCATATTCCTCAAGTAGCTCGTAATCCGGAATAATGAGTGCCGAAACAAATTTTCTATTGTCAGCTACAACAATTATATGGTCAATATATTTGTCAACTAAAAGCTTAGATTCAATCATTTGTGGCGCAATATATTTTCCATTGGAAGTTTTGAACAAATCCTTGATTCTCTCTTTTAGGAAAAGCTCGCCACCTTGAAAATACCCTGCATCTCCAGTGTGGAAGTAACCTTCTTCATCGAATGCCTCTTGGTTTAAATCTTCTCTCTTATAATACCCTTTGGTAATTGTGGGACCTTTTAAGAGAATCTCATCATTTTCTCCTATTTTTATGTCAAGCCCTTTTATGGGATAGCCAACAGAACCAATAGTAAATGGCTCATCCTTATGGTTACACGATACTGTAGCAAGACTCTCTGTAAGACCATATCCAAAAACCATCCAAATTCCGATGGAATGGACAAAACTTTCAATCTCTGAAGAAATTGCTGCACCAGCTGTTGGGAAGAAGTTGGGGTGGTCTAGCCCGATACTCTTTCTTATTTGACTAAATAGCATTTTATCAACAGCCTCATATTGGGTACGAAGCCATGCGGGTGGGTGTTTACCCTGGCTTAAGTATTCAATGTTGTATTTGCGTCCAATGGCCAAGGCCTCGGAAAAGAGTTTTTGTTTTACTAACCCTTGTTTATCCATTTTGTCTTTAACGCTAACATATAGCTTTTCCCAAAATCTCGGTACAGCACACATACATGTTGGATGAGTCTCTCTCATAGCACGCAGAATCTCTTTTGGGTCAGTATTAACTACGATTTGAGCTCCTTCGCTTATGCACAAAATTATCCATCCTCTTTCTAGGATGTGTGTAAAGGGTAGAAAATCAACGATTCTATCTGTTTCTCTAACTGGTATGACTTCACTATTTACCTTTAGGGCAGCATGAAATTGTCCATAGGTAATCATTACCCCTTTACTATTTCCTGTAGTACCACTGGTATAGAGGATATTGCAGAGGTCTTCATCTGTTGCCTCGTGGTATAAATTTCGAAGTTCTTTAAGGTGCGTCTCTATATCTTTTGATGAAAGTAAATCATCGAAATAAACGCTAAAGTTATCATCTGTAGCTATGTTAACTCTACGGTCATAAATTACTATTTTTTCTAAGGTTGGACAATGCAGAAATATGCGCTTTGCCTTATCGTATTGTTCTTGTTCTCCAACGAATAGTAGACGTATTTGAGCATCATCAATCATATGGTGTATTTGCTGTTCACTACTAGTGGCATAAAAAGGCACACTCACAGCTCTTACACCAAATATTCCAAAATCTGTGTAGATATATTGTACAGCATTTTGTGAAAATATTCCTACATTTTCTTGCACACCTACACCCAAGGATAAAAGGGCTAATGAAACCTTTTGAACCTTAAAAGAGAATTCTTGCCATGTGACAGACTTCCATTCTTCTTCCCCAAAGTCACGATACTTAAGTGCACACTTATCTTTATACTTTCTTGCTTGTTCATGCACGAGAATAGAAAGATGGCATTTTGTCTGCATTATTGAGAGTTTTTTTAATGACTTTTGAAAGTATATTTTTTTAGCAGAGTAGGTTCAACTCTTTTGCTTATGAACCACCACCCAATTGATATTTGAGTTTTTTTTCTTAGAGCTCATAAGAAATATTTCTCTTTAGGGTTGATAACCTCAAGGGGGTAAAGCCCACGAAATCTATGGCATCATAGCTATTAGAGTTTGATGCAAAGTTAATTTAATTATACCAAAAGCGCAAACATAATCTTTGTTTTTGCTTGAAACTTTAGGGGGTATGCTTAGGGGGATTTATTAAGTTAAAATATAGATTTGCTCTTTTCATGATTAAATGCTATTTTTGCAAATACTTACTTGAAGAAAGTTAGCAAAAAAGCTCTTTTCCACAATTAAACTCTTTTTATTTCTATGTCCTATGTCACATATAGATTATCTTCAAGATGCAGTTAGTCTTTTAAAGAAACTCGTAGCTATACCATCTATAAGTAAAGAAGAAAAACGGGCAGCAGATTTACTCCAAACGACTTTAATTGAGTATGGATTTAAGCCTTTTCGCGAGGGGAATAATCTATGGGCTATTTCTAAAGATATTGACCCCGAAAAGCCTACCTTGCTTTTAAATGCACATATAGATACTGTTAAGGCCGGTGAATCTTGGAAAAGGGACCCATATTCTGTAGGTGATGATTTAGACATAGTTTATGGCTTGGGAAGTAATGACTGTGGTGGTGGCCTAGTAGCTTTGCTTCAAGTATTTAGGTACTTAAGTTTAAGTCCTCAAGCATATAACGTCATTTATCTTGCCTCTGCTGAGGAAGAAATTTCTGGAGCAAATGGTATAAAAAAAGTACTTCCAAAATTACCCAAGATAGATATAGCCATTGTGGGGGAACCAACTAGTATGCAAATAGCTGTCTCAGAGCGTGGACTTATGGTAGTGGATGCTATAGCTAAAGGCATTTCATCTCACGTAGCAAACGAAGGTGGTAAGAACGCTATTTATGTTGCTATGGATGATATACAATGGATTAGAAACTATCACTTTAAAAGAAAGAGTGAACTTCTTGGCCCTACAAAGATGACAGTTACCCTAATTAATGCAGGAACACAACATAATGTCTTACCTGCAGAATGTCATTTTACAATAGATGTGCGTACAAATGAATATTATACGAACGAGGAGGTCTTTGACATTCTTTGCCACAATCTAAAGAGTGAACTTAAGGCTCGTTCTTTTCATCTTCGTTCTTCCAAAATAAGCTTAGATAACCCTTTAGTTCGCCATTGCATTGAAATGGGGATAAAGCCTTATGGATCTTCTACTTTGTCTGACCAAGCATTAATGATGTTTCCATCGTTTAAATTAGGTCCTGGAGACACTTCACGTTCGCATCAGGGGGATGAGTATATAAAGGTGAGTGAAATAGATGATGCTATAAAGACATATATAAAGCTACTTGATGGCTTTAAGTGGTAGAGGGTTTTTCTTTTTATTGATGTAAGCACTTGTTATCTATTTGAATTTTCTTTTGAAGCAAATAGCATTTTTCAGCATTTTTTCCTATATTTGCAAAGCAGGGGGTCTAATTTAGTGGTGAATTAGACGATTTTGCGACAAAAGAAGTTTTAAAAAAGCTAAACAAAGGAGTGTAGTTAAATTAGCGCTATGCTTAAAAAGTTAATATGGCTTAGTAGGATACGTTATTGTCGTGGGTTCGGAATACAGTCACCATGGGCATTTAGATTGGTACGTGATGTAATAAATGAGCACTATAGCTATTACAGTTACGAAAAATTAAGACAGCGTCACCCTGATTTAGGTCGAAAGCGCATCAAACTTTTAGAGTTGTATTTTCGTTTATCGAATTACTCTCAACCTAAAGTAATTGTTGACTTTGGTGCTTTGGATAATGTCAATAAAGACTATTTTGAAGCAGGTTGTAATAAGGCTAAATACATTTCTATTGACAAAGAGATTAGCCAGGGAGATTTAAAAGATTTACTTTTTAGTCTTGAAAGTATTGACATAGTTAGAATGGGACCCAGCGGGGATCTCGATTTATTCTTTAAGAGTGTGACTTTAGTACCCCATAATGGAATGTTGCTCATAATTGAGGGTATTTCTCAAAATCATAATGCTAAGACGTTATGGAAAAGAATTTTGGAGCAATCCCAAAATGTGGTCACATTTGACCTCTATTATTGCGGCCTCGTCTTTTTTGACGAAAAACGCTACACGAAGAACTACATTATTAACTTTTGAATTTTTTTAAAATGAAAATAACGAAAGTATACACCCGAAAAGGAGACCTTGGTACGACAGGACTTGTCGGAGGCCTTAAGGTGAAAAAAACTAATGCTAGGATTGAAGCATATGGGACGGTAGACGAATTAAGTGCCCATTTGGGTATGTTGGCCTCGTTTATGAAAGATGGTCCAGATAAGGATTTAATCTATCGTACGCAGCGCAATTTATTTACTGTTTGCTCATATTTAGCAACAGACAAGACACAAACAATGCTTGCGCCCTCCTATACCCTAGATGCATTAGAGGTTGAAATACTAGAAAACGAGATAGATATAATAAACGCAAATATTCCTCCACAGACCTCATTCATTTTACCTGGGGGCTCTCATGAGGCAGCCATAGCTCATGTTTGTAGGACTGTGTGCCGAAGAGCTGAACGCAGAATTTTCTTACTTGGGGAAAGTACTGAACTTGACCCTGAAGTTCTTCAATATATCAATCGTTTGTCTGATTATCTTTTTGTGCTTTCTAGGAAATTGAACTTTATTGACGGAGTAAGAGAAAAAGTTTGGGAGAAATCTTGTAAATAAGAAAAAATATATTACATTTGCGCTCGCAAAAATCTTAATCAATAGAGGCATGTATTGGACACTTGAATTGGCTTCAAAACTTGAAGACGCACCATGGCCTGCTACCAAAGACGAATTGATAGATTATGCAATACGTTCTGGAGCACCGCTTGAAGTGTTGGAAAACTTGCAGGAAATAGAAGATGAGGGAGACGTCTATGAAAGTATCGAGGATATTTGGCCGGACTATCCCACCAAGGAGGATTTTCTATTCAATGAAGACGAATACTGATAGTCCTTGGAAGGATTAAATAGTTAAATATCAGCGGGATAAGCAAATAATGTTTGTTTGTCCCGCTGGTGTTTTTTATAAGTTATTTTGTATAATTTCTTGGGGAAGCTTTAGTATAAAAAGCCGAAAGTCCAAAGAGGTATCCTATTATTGTTACCTATTTCTATATCGTTAACCGCAAGATAACTATTTGGCAAATCAGCAATTTGTGTGAAATTCTTACTTTTCTTACTATGTAATTCTTGAGATAATAAAAGATTTTATCAAATAACATAAAACCTTTCGAAAAGTGCTTTTTACCCAAATTTTCACCTTTTGAAAAGTGTTTTTTGCTCAAATTTTCACTTTTGAAAAAAGTGTTTTATAGAAAAC
>JAJQAI010000271.1 GCA_021203915.1 Prevotella sp.
TACATAATTACCTTTTTTAAAATAGGACTTCTTAAGATTTGCCTATATCCACCCTTTGGGTCTATAAGCATTAGACAAAGTGATAAAAAAAGCAGACCATAACCAAAATATGTTATTGGGATGCCATATGGGTCAGAATTAATACTAAGTGTGCTTCCTCGAAGATCCCTATCGAAAGACATCTGATAGAACCTTATCAAGCGGTATGAGAAAATTTTATTCATCTTAACTACCCCTAAGATTTCCTTATCTTTATCTTTGATGGTAAAAGAGGACTCAAAGTCTTCTTCTGCTTGTGTTCCATCGTGATATTTTATTAAAAAAGAGTTTAGGGTAATTGTAAAAGGTAGTTCCCTAGTCTTTATACTGCCATTTTGGTCATTAATTTGATATGTGGATACTGGCTCGTCTACTCTTAGATGAATCATCCCCTTTTTTGAGGTAAGATGGGTAATAAGTGCTCCAAAAAGTATTATTACAAATGAAAGATGAACTAGAATCGTTATGGGATTACGTAAACGCTTTTTTGCAATATGATAAACACCCATTACTGTTAGCAAGGCCCAAAGCAAAGAGAACCACCACGCGCCATAAATCTTATTCCCTACGAAATCTGTTCCATAGTATTTCTCCACTATAGTGGCAATACCCATTATGATGATTAGTAGAAAATAAAGGACCAAAAGAATCGTGTCCCATCCTAGTCCCCTTTTTTGAGATATTTGCTTTTTCAAATTCTTTTTTGGATTAGGATGAGACACCAATAATTATGTACAAAAAGTTTTACACTTTCTTTCACATATTAGATTGCCCTTAGGAATTTAACAAGGGCGTCACGATCTTCTTTAGATAGATTATAGAACTTATATGCACTCTCGTAAGCATCGCTTTGTTTACTGTATGCGTGCCACATAATTGCCTCAATTTCATTACGTGCTCTACAGTCATGTAGGCGATCTTCTGCACCTGTGTTTAGAAGTGAAAGTCCTCTTCCCCATAGCGGTGTGGTTCTGCACCAAGAGCCATGGATATCATTTATCATATAAAGTCTATGCTGTATAAAGTCGGAGTATGGATAAATCTTTTGTCTTGGATATCTAGGCAATTCACCTAAAGTTCTAATATTGTCGGATACATAGTAATTATCATCTCCCGTTGTCCATGAAGGACGATGGCAAGAAGCGCAACCAAGTTCCATAAATATGCGTTTGCCTTGTTGAACCTCAGCGCTATTAAGATTACGTGCTCTAGGAATGGCTAGTCCTCTATGCCAAACCATAAAGGCGTAGTAATTAGCATCACTCATCTCAGGGGAGAAATTATACCACTTATTGTCAAACTGATTAGTGTTGGGGTTTAAAAGATTTTTCACTGCTTCGGCAATACCCTCATCTGTGCCATCAGCATAGTATGCAGAGCTTGGGTCTTGCTTAATGGAATTAATTACGTCCTGGTTCATTGACATAGCATCCGCCCATGCTTCTGTTGTATATAGCAAAGGACGGTCTGATCGTGAAACATTAGTGATATTCCATATAGCATTTGCTCCCGCTCCATCTTGTAGGCTGGCTCTTGTTAAGGCGTAGGTATAACGCTTTAGCAACCCTTCGGAAGGAACTTGGCTTCCATCAAAAAGATGACCTTCGGAGGTCCAATTTGTGTAAAGAGCTGATGCTCCCCAATTATTTGAAGCAGTATCCCAATAATTAGGATTAAGTTCAATATACTCAGCCTCTAATTCATATTGTTTCTTTATTGAATCTTGAGGAATAGCGTCAATTAATCCTGTTCCCATAATACCAATTGTGGACTCTAAGCGAAATGCTAAGTTCTCTGGCTGAGGATATGTGTTAAAAGCACTTACAGGAATATAAAGTTCGGGATAAATTAGTTCATAGGTTTCTCCATCGGGGAATTGTAGTGGTAGACCACTTTCCATAGCCGTAACGGTTTTCCATGTCAAACTAATTTGATCTTCATCTACTGGAGGAAGAAATGGTGAGGTAGCTTTAGTTTGAGGCATACCTGTTACCTCACTGATGTATGATCCATCATTGCTATTATCTCCGTCATCGGGATGATAGATTACAAGTAAGTAACCATTACCAAATGTTGCCGAATATGAAGTCTGACGCTTTCCGTGACCATAGCTAGGATGGCAGTCTAGGCATGACTTACGAACATAAGCTGGGCCAAGACCATTGTATGGTTTGCTATCAATTGTAAAGTTGCGCTCAAAGAACATCTCACCAAGACGGAAAGCATCAGTAAGTCCTTGACTAGTAACCGCTGGGGTTTCATCTTGATAAGAATTATTTGAAACGTTAAGTGTTGTTCCAAGTTCTCCACCCGGATACCATTCCTCCTTAGAAAAATTACCTACATCAAGACCTACATAATTGTAGTCATCCTGACTATTAGTGATACTTCCTTCATCATCATCTGAGCATGATGAAAGAAAAATTCCTCCTAAAAGTGCTAAAAGACTTATCTTTATTAATGTTTTCATGCCTCTTATGTTTCCTAATTTAAAAAACTATAGGAAAGTTGTCCTAGAAAATTTTCTAGGGACAACTGTGTGGTAAGCCAAGTTAATTTAGAAGAATTTAGTTCTTTTGAATCCACTCTTTAGCTTCGTTTAGAGTATCATTTAAATCATCAATAGCATCCATAGCGCTCTTAACATTGGCTAGATCGCTCGCATTTGCTGTATTAGCTATTGTTACGAAAGGAGCTCCTTTTAGACATACATTTAGAGCATCAAAAGAATTCTGAAGAGCTTCCTCTATAGAAGTAGCCATACTTGAATTATATGTGTGTAGGTATGCCATGATAGAGTTTGAAGCATAAGATGATCCATCTAAGTTCCCATAAAGAGAATTTTTAATACTTACTATATTGTCATAAAAGTCTTGGAAGGATTTCTGACTATATGGAGATTCGATATAATCTCTTGAGTCTTCTCCTTCTTCCTCAACTCCCTTAGATGCGGTACGATAAACCTGTCCCATCTTTTGGTCAGAAACTTCTTGAGCAATATTCATACATCCAGCATCAAGGATGGTTCCGATCGTTCCACGTTCTGTTGAATATAGTTCGGTAGAATTTAGATGTAGCATTGCATAACCTGTGTATTGTCCATCTATTAAGAGCTCAAATCCTCTTGTGGTGCAACGTGCTTGATGTGATGAAGCAGCTGAAGTTCCCATCCATGAAACCTCTAACCAGCAGCAGTGGTCACGAAGATCTCCGGCAACTGCAATTGCAAAGGTAAGTTCCATTTCACCAGTTACATTAGGATTCTCAGCACTGAATTCGGAATCTGTTTCATATCCTTCGAAATCCGCTACTGTACGATTTTTACCATCACGGAAAAGAAGGTACTCTAGACCATGGAAGCCCAAAAATGCTGTTTCATCATTAACACTACTTACATACTCTATAGCAGCCTCTTCATCTAAAGAGGAAAGATAGCTATAGCTTGTTGAAAAGAACTTTGCAAGACCTGTCTTGTCAAGTGGCCAAGTGTCAATATGTGGGTCAATACCAAAGTATTCTGCTGGCCCATATAGCCATGCTTCACTCTTTTCCCAATAGGCTCTAGCCTCTAGAAATTTTTCACATGTTGCATCAATATCACTCTGAGAAAGAGTTCCTGATAAAAGTTTTGTTTTAAGCGAAGAAACATCATCAAAAAGTTCCACTGATGCACTAGCTAGGCTTGTGTAAGTTGGGTATACTACAGTATTTATGTACTGGCTTATAGCTGAGGATAATAGTTCAGTCTTTTTATCCTCATTTGCAACTTTTGTTTCATCGTCATCATCATCGCTACAAGCTGTAAATCCCATGGTCATCGTCATTAAAAGAAGAGTAACCGCTAAATAATTAAAAATCGTTTTCATTTTTTATGGTGTTTGTGTGAATTTATATTTCTATTTGTCTTATAGGAAGAAACCTTGATAGGCTACCCCAAGAGATATAGATGGTTCGTTGTTATATTTAGTTTTTAGAAATTTCTCGGAATACTCAGCCTTTACAACAATCTCTGGCAATGGGTAATAATTTATTCCGAAAGCAATTCTATTTTTTGCCGTATAGTCATAGCTAGGTTGTTCTGAGGCACGTATGTATGAATTATAGTATTCATAGCGTCCAAAAGCATAAAGCATTTGTTTATGTTTTTTCAATTTTGGGAACTGCGAAAAGATATTATAACCTGCCTCTATTCCTACAGCGACAGCATTTTTTCCAACTTGAGACTTATTTGTAGGTGAGCTACCTCCAGAGCTATTGGCCTTTAGATTACTTACCTTATAAGCATCACCTAGATAGCCATAATCGGCATTACCTCTTACTATCCAATTAAATCTATTAAAGGTAAAATCTAAAGCCCCGATTAACACAGGTCCCTTAACATCCTTATTAACTTGACCCTCGCTTTCCATATCGTGAGGATAGGTGTTGTGCATAGACTGTCCATAGTATCCACTAAGTCCAAAGCGAAGCCCTGGAATTGTATAGTAATCCAAGCGGGCTGCAAATCCATATTTGTTAGCCACCTTAAACTCAAAAGGTGAACCTGCACCATCTTGTATCCAATTATCGCGATCAAAAAGAAAAGCATCAAGACCAGCTACGAATTGTACCTCATAACGAAATTTTCCTGCACGCCCCCAAAAACTAATACCCGTATCATGCCAAGTGCAAGGAAGTATTGTTCCTTCACCTTCTGGTCGATATACGGTGAAGAAATTTAGTGGCTCATGATATGCATTGGTAAGTCCAACTGGAACGACAAAATGACCAACGCGTAAATTTGCCCACTTAGCAAAAGATTTTTGAATCCAAAATTGTTCTAATTCAACTTCTCCACCTTTTTCAACCTCTTGCTCCCATTCTCCGCCTTCTTCCCATTCTTTCTCAACGGCACTACCAGAACCTCCATGTTCAAACTCAATTTCGGTAGAGAAAATCCAACCTTTACCGAAGTCGTAACTCAAGTAAATTACAGCATGAGGTATATCAAAGCGTCCATGGCTTGGGTCATCCTTGTAGGTTTCAGGGTTTCTATAGCGGTATATATTGTCGCTATAGAAGTTACGAGTTAAGGCAATTTCTCCATATCCTCCGAGGCTTAAACGATGTCCCTTTGCATGTTGAGTTACACTATCAACAGCTACAACTTGGGCCCATATGGTTGGGCTAGCAATAAAGCAAACTAATAACAATAAAGCTTTTATAAATTTCATTTGCACTTTTTTTCTAATTTCGAGCGCAAAATTAAGGTGATAGAGTCCCCAAGGCAATAC
>JAJQAI010000319.1 GCA_021203915.1 Prevotella sp.
ATCATACCGGTTGCACCTCCAACAAGTGCTATTGGTTTATGCCCACACCTTTGTAGGTGGCGTAACATCATAACTCCACAGAGATGACCTATATGAAGAGAATCGGCTGTTGGGTCAGTTCCCAAATATGCTGTAACTTGCTCTTTTTGCAAAAGTTCCTCTGTGCCAGGCATTATTTGGCTGAGCATCCCTCGCCACTTTAATTCTTCAACAAAATTTTTTACCATCGTATTTAAAAATTTTAATTTTTTGTTATGGGACAGGGTCATAACCACTACCTCCCCAAGGATTGCAACGCAAAATTCGCCAAATGGCAAGTCCAAGTCCCTTTATTGGTCCATGCTTTCTTATTGCCTGAAGAGCATATTCTGAACATGTTGGAGTAAAGCGACATGCTGGTGGAGTGTATGGCGATATACATTTGCGATAAAAATTTATTGGCAAACAAAGTATCCATATTGCTCCTTGGCGTAAGCATTTTGCTATACTCTTCATAGAGTTTCTACCTTTTCAGACATCCTTTGTAGTAGGTTTACAACCTTTTTTTCAACCTCCGAAGACGGATATAGTTTGTCATCTATCCATATAAAGGCTAAAACAAGCCCAATACCTTTATGTTTTGCAATTGTCTCACTAAGAATAATCTTATTTTTTCTATAAGCCTCACGTAATTGTCTTTTGACAAGATTACGCTTGACGGCTCTTTTAAAGTACTTCTTAGGAACACTAATGAGTATTTTAACTAGGGGGCCATCTTCTTTAGCTTCTGCTTTCAAATAAACTAGCCTTATTGGGAAAGCCGTCATAGACCTGCTAAACCCACCACAAAAAAGCTTATCTATGAGCTTTCTGCTACAGACGCGCTCTTCCTTCCTGAATGTAAGGGAGCCGTGCATCGTCATGATAGGGGAGTTACTTGTTATTTTTTAAGAAGTCTCTTAGTGCACTAGTCATTGAAGGGTGATCCTTAGTAGGGGCTTCCATCTTTACCTTAAGTCCAGCTTCATGGGCAGCTTTAGCTGTTGCTGGCCCAAAAGTTCCTACTACTACGGTATTGTCTTTCGTGTTTTTAAAAGTACCCTTAAATGCATTAATTCCCGAAGGGCTAAAGAAGATGCACATATCGAAATCGAAATTTTCAACTTCCTCTGGGGTGAAATCATTGCTGACGGTTCTATACATCACGCATTCAGTGTGGTCAAGTCTCTTTGAATCAAGCAACGTTTTCACACTATCATCATGCACATCACTCATAGGAATGAGAAATTTTTCCGTCTTGTGCTTAATCATTAAGGGGAGAAGGTCATTCATCTTTCCCGTCTTGCCAAAGAATACTTTGCGTTTTCTATATTGAACGTATTTCTGGATATATAAAGCGATAGTTTCTGTAACACAGAAATATTTCATACTCTCGGGAACATCTATTCTCATTTCGCCAGCCAACTTGAAAAAGTTGTCAATTGCATGGCGCGATGTGAATACTACGGACGTATAATTGAGAATGCTTACCTTTTGTTGACGGAATTCCTTGGATGAGATGCCCTCAACTTTGATAAAAGGTCTAAAGACCATTTCTACACCATATTCGCGCTCCATCTCATAATAAGGAGACTTTTCGCTTGTAGGCTTAGGTTGTGATATCAAAATCCTCTTTACCATCAGTCAAAATTCCTAAATGTTTATCTAAAACAGTCAATGATTTTTACCAAAGTTCCCCACAAAAGTAGGAGAGGCATTATTTCAAGGGCACAAAGGTACAAAATTATTTGCAAATGAAAGGCATTCTGTCGGAAAAACATGACATATGACTTGTAAAATAGCAAGATTCTGACCAAAATGATGACAAAAATGAGGTAAAACATACCCCTATAAGCTGAAATACCCAAATAAGAATGAAGTACTACCAAAGGAAATAAAGCAATGCCTTCCATTGAAAATACATAGAGCAGAGATTTAAGCCAAAAAACATTACTTCTTGGATCAAAAAATACATAGTTTACACCCCAATACACTAAGGCTTTTAATGCAAAGTAAGCTATGAATATTCCTAAAAATATAATCATCTGCAGATGGTGTGAGAGCTTAAGAGGAGTGGCACCCATAAATTCCTGAGTATAGATATATGCTAGAAGCGTTAGCATAAGGCAAGTTTGAAAGAGCATGATAAACTGAAACCTTAGTTCATTGGTGGTTTCAGGCAGCTCAGTGGAAAGCGCTCCTGGAGAGCCAAAAAAACTCTTTGTTTGGCGTAAGATGAGCCTACGTGCTTTTGATAAGCTTACCAAAATTAGTATAAAACATGCTAGAAGAATGGCGCTTATGACGTTATCCCCCTTGATAGAGTAAGGTATTGGATTTCCCACAATACCACCGCTAGGATCAACCTCTAAGTAAAGTGTAGAATCCTTAGAAGAAAGCCCTTGGGATGTACTTAAAGTATCACATCTTTTTAGGACAATGGTATCTCGACTAATCTCCTTGTTAGAGATTGTCTTTTGGGCGCTCATTATGTAAAAAATTAAGACGTTGTTTTGCTAAAGCTTCTTTTGCTTTAAAGACCGAATGCAGAGCGTATTTCCTCGGTTTTATCTAGTTTTTCCCAAGTGAATAATTCCACTTCAATAGCCTTGGTTTCATGATAGCGACTTGTGAAAATTTTAGTTTTCTTCTCACATTTGCGCCCCATATGACCATATGCTGCAGTTTCGCTAAATATTGGCTGACGTAATTTTAGAGTTGTCTCTATGGCTTTTGGCCTTAGGTCAAAGTTTTCTTGAATCCATCTAGCAATTTCTCCGTCAGAGAATTTAGTTAGATTCTTACCATACGTATTTACATACACACTTACTGGTTTAGCTACACCTATTGCATAACTTATTTGTACTAATATCTCTGGGGAAACACCAGCTGCTACCATATTTTTGGCAATATAGCGCGCGGCATATGCTCCAGAGCGGTCCACTTTGCTAGAGTCTTTGCCCGAAAAAGCTCCTCCACCATGTGCTCCTTTACCGCCATAGGTGTCCACAATTATCTTTCTTCCTGTTAGGCCCGTGTCTCCATGAGGGCCACCAATAACGAACTTACCCGTGGGGTTAACGAAAAACCTTATATCGTCATTAAATAGATTAAGTACCTTAGTGCTATTTATTTGGCTTTTAACACGTGGTAAAAGAATGTTCATTACATCATCCTTTATTTGAGCTAGCATTTTTCTCTCGTCTTTGTCAAACTCATCGTGTTGAGTTGAGATAACTATAGTGTGGATACGATTAGGTTTATCATCATCACTATATTCAACAGTCACTTGACATTTAGCGTCCGGCCTAAGGTAGGTCATTGTTTTACCCTCCTTACGTATCTCGGATAGTGTGCGCACAATAAGGTGGGCTAAATCAAGTGAAACGGGAAGATAGTTCTCAGTCTCATCTTTGGCATAGCCGAACATCATACCCTGATCGCCAGCCCCTTGATCTTCTTCTTTGCCATTATCTACTCCACGGTTAATATCATCGCTTTGCTCATGAATAGCATTAAGAATACCGCAGGAATCTCCATCAAATTGATACTCAGACTTTGTGTATCCTATTTTTTTTATTTTTTCTCTAGCTACTGTTTGCAGGTCAATATACTCCTCGCTAGTCACCTCGCCCGCAATTACAACTTGTCCCGTTGTAACTAGAGTTTCTACAGCTACTCTAGCCTTCGGGTCATAGGCTAAGAATTGATCAAGTATAGCATCAGATATTTGATCTGCAATCTTGTCTGGATGACCTTCAGAGACAGATTCTGAAGTAAATAAATATGGCATGATAAAATGTTTGTATGTTCTTCTCTTGGGTGCAAAGGTACTTACAAATACGTATACACACAAGGAGAAAGTTTCCATTTTTTAGATTGAACTCTTAAAGCTTTGATGACTTAAAAATCAAGTGCATATTGTTTTAGAATTTTTCCAAGCTATCGAGGTCCATAAGAAAATCGAATAACCCCACGTAGTGGTATCCATTGTTATCTTTGTAGGTCATAATATCATCATAGACAACTATAAATTTTTTGAAAGAATCTCTTATCTATTTCAAGTACATAGTCTCTTGTTCTTCCTTTTTGTAATCATTAATGGTATATGCAGCTTGGATATAATAGCGCACGTCCCCACGATTTACTACGAAATCTACCTCAAAATTTTGACGAATAGTCTCATTCTTTTTATTAGTGGTTCTTCTTTGAATTATTCCTACATCTACACGATATCTTCGAGAGCGCAATTCATTATAGATAACATTTTCCATGATATGTCCCTCATCTAATTGGCGAAAATCTATCAAGGCATTTCTTAGACCAATGTCTTGAAAATAGTATTTAGAGAGTGAATTTATATACTTTTTTCCTTTTACACTATATCTTTGAGATTTTTCTATAAAGAAGGCATCCTCCATATATTCTAAATACTTAGATATAGTTTTAAAATCTATCTTTACTCCTTTTACACTATTAAAAGTGGCCGAAAGTTTATGTGGATTGCAAGGAGAACCTATTGATGAAGCGATAACTTCCATAACTTCAGAAAATTCTTCCTTATGTTTAATTTTATGACGTTCAAATATGTCCTTTAAGTAGACTGTTTTAAATAAAGAGCGAAGAAAATCTTCTTTTTCTTGGTCATTATTGTAAGCAAACAATTGAGGAATGCCCCCAAGACGAAAATATTCACGTAGACGCTTAAGATGATTACCTCCTAAAGCACTATAGTATTCTCTAAAAGATAGGGGATAAAGATGTATTTCGTGTCCTCGCCCGCGAAATTCTGTTGCTACATCTGAAGAAAGAAATTTAGAATTGCTACCCGTGACATACACATCAACATTTCTTATGTGCATAAAACTATTTAGTACATCTACAAAATCATTCATCATTTGCACTTCGTCTAGTAGTATGTAGTACCCACTATCGTCTTTAATTTGCTGCTCAACATAGGCTAACATCTTATGGGGGTCCCTTAATTCTAAGAAGTGAAGGTCATCAAGTGCCACCTTAATAATATGCTCCTCATCTATACCTTCTTTTTTTAGGAATTTTGTAAATAACTCAAATAGTAGGTATGATTTTCCACTACGACGAATACCTGTTATGATTTTTATCATACCATTTTGACGCACATTTGAGAGTTGTTTCAAATAAAAATCTCTTGCTATTTCCATACTTAATTCCAATTTTTTGACATTTATGTCACTTTTTTGGAATACAA
>JAJQAI010000147.1 GCA_021203915.1 Prevotella sp.
GTTCCGATGGAAGTGATTCTATATCCAAGGCTCAAAAACTTGTGATTTTTCAGCGGTAATTAGACTTTTTTTGAGTCTTTTAAAATTTCTTTTTCCTATAAATTTCTAGGTAAATGCAATAATTAAGGGGATAATCAGTTATTTAAAGTACATGCGCCCATTTTTTTGAAAGGTCATGATTGACTTCTTCTTAAGGGCTAAACTTTAATTAGCAATGCGATACCAAAACATGAAGATAGCATACCTTTGGATGATAGTAGTGATTTTGCTACTATTGCCTCTAGGGGTGTCGGCTCAATCGAAAACGGATATTTTTAACCCGATAAACACCTCTGTTACCTCTCAGATGATAGCTCCTGATGCACGTGCGGGAGGTCTTGGTGATATTGGTGCTGCAACCGAACCAGATATTAACTCTCAGTATTGGAACCCAGCGAAGTATCCATTTTGTGTAAGTCGTGCTGGCGTAGCAATTAACTATACACCATGGTTAAGACAACTAGTAAGCGATATGGACCTAGCTTATTTAGCTGGTTATTATCGTATTGGTGACTATAGTTCTGTATCAGCATCATTCCGTTATTTCTCTTTGGGTGAGGTAATGATGAGCTATGATGTTGAAAATGCTATGACCATAAACCCTTATGAGATGTCCCTTGATGTGGCTTACTCACTAATGCTAAGCGAGCAATTTTCTATAGCAGCTGCTGTAAGGTGGATTTATTCTGACCTTACATATGACTATACCGATGATACCTCACCAGGAAGTGCCTTCGCAGCCGATATAGCTTGTTATTGGAATCATTATTTTAACATAGGCGCGCGTGAGTGTCTATTTGGTTTAGGTGTTAACATTAGTAATATCGGAAGTAAGATTAGTTTTGGTGGTAGCGAATATAGTGAATTTATTCCTACGAACCTGCGTCTTGGACTTGCTCTTACATTTCCAATAGACGATTATAATAAATTTACTATTTGTGCTGATGCTAATAAACTACTTGTCCCTTCGTATCCAATTCAAGAGGAAGGAGAATCAAACGAGGATTATGAGCGTAGGGTAGAGAAGGATTATTATGATGTATCCAGTATTGGCGGTATTTTCAAGAGCTTTACTGATGCTCCAGGAGGATTTAAAGAGGAACTTCAAGAAATAAATTGGAGCGTTGGTGCAGAATACGTCTACAACGATAAGTTCTCGATTCGCGCCGGTTACCACAACGAGGCGGAGAATAAGGGAAACAGAAAGTATTTTACCGTAGGTGCAGGTTTCCGTATGAGTGCTTTCTCACTTGATTGTGGTTATGTAATTGCTACGGCTAAGAGTAACCCTTTGGATCAAACCCTTAGATTTACCCTTGGTTTTGACCTTGATGGTATAAGAGATTTGTTTAGACGTAAGTAAAAAAAATCCTAACCTTAAAAACAATGGATATTAGGGTTGGCTTTGGATATGATGTCCATCCCTTTGAAAAGGGGCGTAAACTATGGCTTGGAGGAATAGAAATTCCTTATGAAAAAGGACTCTTAGGTCATAGTGATGCCGATGTAGTTATTCATGCCATTACGGATGCCTTACTTGGAGCAGCCGCAATGCGTGATATAGGTTTTCATTTTCCCGATACTTCAATAGAAACTAAGGATATTGATAGCAAAATTTTGCTCTCCAAAGTGATAGAATTACTTTTAAAAAAAGGATATATATTTGGTAACGTGGATGTTACTATTTGTGCTGAAAGACCCAAAATTAACCCTTACGTAGAAGCCATGAGAAAGTCTATAGCTCAAGTTATTGCTACCCATGAGGATAATATTTCTATTAAGGCTACAACACAAGAAAAACTTGGCTTCGTAGGTAGGGAGGAAGGTATCAGCGCCTATGCTGTAGTGCTTATCAAAAAAGAGATTTGATTTTTTTTACCGTTTACAGGAAAAGTACACTGTTTTGCTTAAATCAATTTTTTAAAAAGCATTTTTATCGTTATATTTGCACTTTAGAGAATAATTCACAGTTGTAATCTTTTGACTAAAAAAATATTTACCTATGACTGAAAGTACCTCAAAATTATATTATTCGATAAAGGAGGTGGCCTCTATGATAAATGTCTCTCCAAGTATGCTTCGTTTTTGGGAAAAGGAAATTCCGCAGATAAAGCCAAAAACAACTAGCAATAATGTGCGTCAGTATACCGCATCCAATATTGAATGTATTAAAACAATCTATAATTTAGTCAAGGTAAGGGGATTTAAACTCTCTGCAGCTAGAAAGATGCTCCGCGAAAATAAAAGTGGAGCTGATACAAAGGCTAGAGTTATTGAGCAACTCATTAGCGTGCGTGAGGATTTAAAGGAAATCAAAAAAAATCTTGACGGCATTCTGTAGATTTTAATTCCCTATAAAATGCCCTAAAAGGCGTGAAATGCTCTAAGATAGTTTAGAAAAGTGGGAGCAAAAACTGTATTGATAGTTAGTACAAGCCAAAGGATTGGAGGAGCTGCTCTAGCCGCTAATAGGCTTCTTGAGGCCCTTAACTTTGTTGGCATCAATGCAAAAATGCTCGTTAGAGATAAGCAAACCCAAGACAAAAGAGTAAAGGAGGTTTCTTCTAGTGGTTTTAGAAAAAAATATTTTCTTTTAGAGAGGTTAAAAATCTTCTTTAACCTTAGATTATCTAAGAAGCATCTTTTTGAAATCGATATTGCTAACGTTGGCTTTGATATAACAACGCTAGAAGAGTTTAAAAAGGCCGATGTAATACATCTTCATTGGATTAATCAGGGGATGCTTTCACTCGAAGGTATTGAAAAAATTCTTTCTCTTAATAAACCCGTTGTATGGACCATGCACGATATGTGGCCCTTTACCGGTATTTGTCATTATCCAATTGAGTGTAAGAAGTTTTCATCCCAATGCATTGATTGTAAATTTCTACCTTCTAAAAGGGATGGACAGGACCTCTCTTTTAAGGTATGGGAAAAAAAGAAAAAACTTTTTTCTCATTTTAATAAGATACACTTTGTTGCATGTAGTGAGTGGCTTAAAAAAGAAGCAAAAAAAAGTGCGTTACTTTCCTCTTTAGATGTAAGGGTTATTCCCAACCCAATAAATTTAAGTGAGTTCTTTCCTCAAGATAAAAAAGAAGCTCGTCAAAGACTAGGACTCCCAAAGGATAAGCATTTAATTCTTTTTGTGGCCCAACGTGCTACAAACAAGATAAAAGGTATGGATTATTTAGTTGAGGCTTGCCAAAGACTTTCTAAAGAGCATCCTAGTACCCTTAGTGATACTGCCGTTGTTATTTTAGGAAGCTCCGGAGATGAACTCTCAGCTTATTTTCCTTTTTCAGTGTACCCTTTAGGTTATGTAAGCCAAAAGCAAAAACTTTTAGATGCATATAGCAGCTCTGATGTTTATGTTCTTCCTTCTTTAGCAGATAATCTTCCCAATACTATAATGGAGGCTATGGCCTGTGGTGTTCCTTCTGTTGGCTTTGATATAGGTGGTATACCTGAAATGATAGATCATAAAATAAATGGCTATATAGCTAAATATAGGGATTCTGAAGATTTATCTCAAGGAATTTTATGGGTGCTTTCAAACGAGAACTATGAGGATCTACGTGAGGAAGCCGTAAAAAAAGTTTCTTCTAACTATTCTATAGAAAAAGTTGCATCTTCTTACGATGAACTATACGAAAGTATTTTAAAAAGCCAATGATAAAGTTCTCAATAGTTACAGTAACTTATAACGCTTCAAGCACTCTTAGGTCAACTCTTAAGAGCGTTTTTGAGCAGGATTATCCCTTAATAGAGCATATTATCGTTGATGGGGCATCAAAAGACGATACCCTTTTAATAGCAAATAAGTATAAAGAAGAAACAGAAAGAAAATTCCCCAAGCGCGAGGTGAGAATCATTTCCGAAAAGGATAGTGGCATTTATGATGCTATGAATAAAGCTCTTAGGCTCTTTCAAGGTGATTATATATGTTTCCTTAATGCTGGAGATGCTTTCCCAGAGTCCCAAACACTTTCTAAAATAGTAAATCAAACCTCTATAGATAAAATACAAAAAGATAGGCTTCCTGGCGTTCTTTATGGAAATACTGATATAGTGGATGCTAATGGCAAATTCCTTTATAAAAGACGACTTCAGCCCCCTGAGAGGCTTTCTTGGCGCTCTTTTAAGCACGGAATGTTAGTATGTCATCAAGCTTTTTATGCTTTAGCAAACATTGCAAAGGAAACTTTATATGATTTAAGCTATCGATTTTCATCCGATGTAGATTGGTCAATACGCATAATGAAGATGGCAGAAAAGTCTTCGCTTCCTATTGTTAATACCCATTTGACACTTGTTAACTACCTTAATGAAGGCCTAACAACAAAGAATCATAAAGCCTCACTCATAGAGAGATTTACTATTATGCGACGTCATTATGGGCTATGTACAACTATTAAAATGCATATAAGCTTTGTGTTTCGTTATCTTAAGAGAACATAGCTAGTCTTAAAGCTGTGGGTAGTTACTTCCAAAGAAAACGACGAAATTCAAGGAAAATCATTAAGTTTGCATTGTTAATATCTAAAAAAATGGGAAAAACTCAAAATCTCAATCTTCTTGATAGCATAAAGACCCCCGAGGACTTAAGGAAACTTAAAAAAGAGCAGCTTCCTCAAATTTGTCAAGAACTTCGAGAGGATATCATAAAAGAATTATCTGTAAATCCAGGTCATTTAGCCTCGAGCCTTGGAACTATAGAATTGACCGTGGCTCTTCATTATGTTTTCAATACCCCAGAAGATCGCTTAATATGGGATGTGGGGCATCAAGCCTATGGACATAAGATTCTTACCGGAAGAAAAGATAATTTTGATACAAATAGAAAACTTCATGGTATAAGCCCATTTCCTAATCCCCAAGAAAGTCCTTATGATAGCTTTATATCTGGGCACGCATCAAACTCCATATCAGCAGCTTTAGGTATGGCCGTCGCTGCAAAAAACCAAGGAAAAGATAATCGTCATATAGTTGTCATTATTGGTGATGGAGCTATGAGCGGTGGACTAGCCTTTGAGGGGCTTAATAATGTTTCAACCACCCCTAATGATATGCTTATTATCCTAAACGATAATAATATGAGCATTGATAGAAGCGTGGGAGGACTTAAGCAAGCCCTTTTAAAACTAAATACTGGTAAAACCTACAACCAAATAAGGTTCAAAATAGCCAAATTTCTTAG
>JAJQAI010000251.1 GCA_021203915.1 Prevotella sp.
CAATACTACTATTATGGTAATAATAAATCCCCACAATATACGTATGAAATTCTTCCTCATTACGAAATTTTTCCTTTTAAAAAATACTTCGTGCAAAATTACGATATTTCTTTTGATTTGCAGTCCTTAAATTGGAAAATAATGAGTAACTTCGCAAACGAAATGTAATTGAAGAGCTATGGTAAAGCACAACTTTCTCTCTTTCGCTGATATGTCAAAGGATAAAATCCTTTACATGATAAATTTAGCTCAGGAATTTGAAAAATACCCAAACAGAGAGATTCTCAAAGGAAAGGTTATAGCCTCACTTTTTTTTGAACCCTCAACACGTACACGCTTAAGCTTTGAAACTGCAGCGAACCGCCTTGGCGCTAGAGTAATTGGATTCACGGATGCAAAAGTGACAAGTGCCACAAAAGGCGAGACGCTCAAGGATACAATTATGATGGTTTCCAATTATGCCGATGCCATCGTTATGAGACATCACATTGAGGGCGCAGCTCAATATGCTAGCGAAGTAGCTCCAGTGCCAATTATAAACGCAGGAGATGGTGCACATCAACACCCTTCACAGTGTATGCTTGATATATACTCCATCTATAAGACACAAGGAACTTTAGAAAACCTTGATATATGTCTTGTTGGAGATCTTAAATATGGTCGCACAGTACACTCTTTAGTAATGGCAATGCGCCACTTTAAGCCTACTTTCCATTTTGTTGCGCCAGAGGAATTATCCATGCCAAGTGAATACAAGCTATATTGCAAAAAGCATGGAATTAAGTACACCGAACACATAGATTTTAGTCAAGAGATAATATCAAAGACAGATATTATATATATGACGCGTGTGCAGAAAGAGAGATTTTCAGACCTTATGGAATACGAGAAGGTCAAGGATGTTTATATCCTTAAGAACGACATGCTTTCTAGTGTTAAGCAAAACATGAAAATCTTGCATCCCCTACCAAGAGTCAACGAAATAGAATATGAGGTTGATAATAATCCACATGCATATTATATACAACAAGCTAAAAACGGACTATTTGCCCGTGAAGCGATAATATGCGATGTGCTTAACATATCCAAAGAGGAAATCATCAACGATAAAACGATAATATACTAAAGATGGTAAACAAAAAAGAGCGTTTGGTGGCGGCCATTGAAAATGGAACAGTCATTGATCACATACCTTCAGAAAAAACATATGAAGTAGCTATTGTACTAGGACTGCAACATATGGAAACTGTAGTTACTATCGGTTACAACTACATGTCCAAAAAGATAGGTAAAAAAGGTATTATTAAGGTCGAAGATAAATGGTTCACAGATGAAGAAATTTCAAGACTATCTGTTGTTGCTCCAAACGTTGTTCTCAGTATAATAAAGGATTATGAGGTTATCGAAAAAAAGACAGTAGAGACCCCAGATGAGATAAGAGGTATCATTAAGTGCAACAACCCCAAATGCATAACCAATAATGAGCCAATGCAGACAGTTTTCAATGTAATAGACAAAGAAAAAGGAACAATAAGGTGTCATTATTGTGAAAGAGAACAAGATATCTCAGAGGTGAAACTTATTTGAAAAGAAAAAGCCTCAAAAAAAACATTGATTTATCCATAAAAACTTATACATATTTAAAGATGAAAAAAGATCAAAAGGTTTTTGACCTTATTCTTAAGGAGCGTCAGCGTCAAATGAAAGGAATGGAGTTAATTGCTTCTGAGAATTTCGTAAGTGACGATGTAATGGCAGCTATGGGTTCATGTCTTACCAATAAGTACGCTGAGGGCTATCCAGGCAAGCGTTACTATGGTGGATGCGGAGTAATTGATGAGGTTGAAACATTAGCTATTGAAAGAGTAAAGCAACTTTTTGATGCAGAGTTTGCTAATGTTCAGCCACACTCAGGTGCTCAAGCTAATTCTGCTGTTCTACTGACAGTTTTAAACCCTGGTGATACATTTTTAGGACTTAACTTATCCCATGGAGGACATCTTTCACATGGTTCACCAGTTAACACTTCAGGTATTTTATACAAAGCCATTGGATATGATTTAGACAGAGAAACCGGACGTGTCAACTACGACCAAATGGAAAGTCTTGCTCTAGAGCATAAACCAAAACTTATAATTGGTGGAGGTTCTGCCTATAGCCGTGAGTGGGATTATCGCCGTATGCGTGATATAGCTGATAAAGTTGGGGCTATCCTAATGATAGATATGGCTCATCCTGCAGGACTAATAGCTGCTGGCCTACTTGATAATCCAGTTAAATACGCACATATTGTTACTTCCACTACTCATAAAACACTACGTGGTCCTCGTGGTGGAATCATCCTTATGGGGAAAGACTTTGAAAATCCATGGGGCTTAACAACTCCAAAGGGACAAGTGAAGATGATGAGCCAATTACTCAATAGTGCTGTATTCCCTGGAACACAAGGTGGTCCACTTGAGCATGTAATTGCTGCCAAAGCAGTTGCTTTTCATGAGGCCTTGCAGCCTGAATTTAAAGAGTGGGCAATGCAGGTTAAGAAGAATGCCTCAGTACTGGCTGACGAATTAACTCGTCGTGGATTTACCATTGTTAGTGGTGGTACAGACAATCATTCAATGCTTGTTGATCTACGTTCTAAATATCCCGATTTAACTGGTAAGGTTGCTGAGAATGCTCTTGTAGCTGCTGATATTACAGTAAACAAGAATATGGTTCCTTATGATGACCGTAGTGCTTTCCAAACATCAGGTATTCGTCTTGGTACACCGGCTATGACTACCCGAGGTGCTAAGGAAGACCTTATGCGTTTGGTTGCTGAACTAATTGAAAAAGTACTAAATTCTCCTGAGGATGAAAATGTTATAAAAGCTGTTCAAGCTCAGGTTAATGATACGATGAAGGATTATCCTTTATTTGCCTATTAATTTTAGACAAAAAAAATAAAAGCCCAAGTTTAGGGCAAGAAAAAAGCAGGGACCCCAAAAAAATCTCTGCTTTTTCTTATCTATTAAAATTAAACTCAATCTTTAGAAGAATAGATAGCGATTATCTTTTACATTAGCCTTTAAATATAAGTCTTGTGAAAAACCGCTTGCATATTGAAGTGCTGTTTGTTTAGTTCTTTGCTCGTAATCTTTTTCGTCATATTTTACATCACGCATACTCTTACTATCTACCTTGAAAAGGTAAACACCTGCATTACCTTTTACAGCAGAGGAGCTAAACTTACCCTTAGGTGTTGCTGATACTGCACCACTAAGAGCAGGTTCACTTGCGCCCGTTGTTTGAACAAATACAGGAGCTGAGAATGTTATTTGCTCAACTTGAGAAATCTTAGCACTATCCTTTTCTGCAGCTTTCATGTCCTTAACACCGCTTACTTTGCTTAGCAATATATCGGCTTTCTTATCACGTATGACAGCATCCTTAACGAAATTCTTAACGTAGTCATCATCAAGTGAACGATAGCCTTTCTTATTAACACCAGTAAGAGCAATAACTAAAAGATGGTCATTATCACCACACTCGTAAAGAGGTGAGATTTCATTCTCTTTAGCCGAGAATAACCATTTAAGAGCATCGCGAGTACCATGAATACCACTTATGTAGTGTGCTGTATTTTGTATATCTGACAATTCTCTTACTTGATATCCGCTCTTTTCTGCATTCTTTTCTAAATCACTAAGTGATTGAGACTTGCTTACAAATTCACTGAACTTATTATATGCTTGAGAATATGTATCCTTTGAGAAATCTATTGGTTTCTTTATTACAGCAGCTACATATTTAGTTGTTAACCCTGTTCTATCAAGAACTTGAATCACAATGTTACCTTGAGTTAATTGAACATTCTTTATCTCATTTACACCAAGGTTGTTAAGAGCATCAATATAGGTCTTTGTATCAGCATCCATTGTTGGTGAATTCTGATATTGAGAAGAGGTGATCCAATTTGATTCACCAGTTTGGCCATAATTCTTAGCTACTGTCTCAAAATCTGCTCCAGACCTTAGGGCCGTATAAATGCTATCTGCGGATTTTGCTGCTGCCTCAGGAGTCTCAGCCATTACCTGGATAGCGCGGAACTGTACGGAATCAGGTAATTGTGATTTAGAAATAAGCTTTATAATGTTGATTGTATTATCTTGCTTATTTTCTACAGGTCCATAAACACCACCTACATTTACAGAGTCAAGGCGTGTTGATATATCTGATGGGAATGCAGCCTTTGTTTGTGGTATTCCAAGGAAAGTAATCAAAGAACCACTTTGTCTAACAATCTCCGCAGGATTATCCGATGCAGCTAAAGTCTGAAGATACTCACTTACGTCCTTATCTAAAGCTTTGCGGTCAGCTTGAGATGGGGTAACCTTAACGTCAACATACTTAATTGATCTTGTTTCTTCTGGCTGTAAGAAGCCCTTCTTAAGTTCTTCATACTTTGCCTTTATATCAGATTCGGAGTATTTAACTTCCTTATCATTGATTGAAGAGTATGGAAAGGCTGCAAGTTCAATATTACTCTCTTGATTTTCATTATCATAGGCCATCTTAGCTGAGATGGGGTTAGAGAGTATGCATGCACCGAGTAGGGTCTGATATTTTTGAATAAGAAGTTGTTGTAAGAGCGACTTCTCAATAAATGTCCAATATATGTAGAGATTTTGATATTGCTCTCTATATTGTGAATCCCTAGTGGAAGAGGCTTTCTTATAGTCAGCTAAGAAATTCTTTAGTAGATTAGCATCAAAAAGTCCTGTTTGAGGGTTCACAAAAGGAGTTTGAAGCAACATTGGGTTTGTTCCTTGATTAAGGATGTTTTGAAGTTCTTCGTCTGTAACTGTCAATCCCAATTTATCGGCCTCAGCGCTAATAATCTCGAACTGTATGAAATTATTCCAAACCATATCCTTAACCTGATTCAGTTCCTCATCGGTTAGGTTGTCACGGCCTTGAGATATTTTTACAACGTTTGAATACTCGTCAACTAGCTTTTGGTAGTCTTGAACGTTAATTTTATTACCTAAAACCTCACCAATTTGTTGACGATTCTCATTGCTAATTGAATTACAGGAACGGAACAATTCCTCGGCAATAAATGCGAAAAGCGCAAATCCTA
Source organism: Prevotella sp. (assembly GCA_021203915.1). GTDB lineage: Bacteria > Bacteroidota > Bacteroidia > Bacteroidales > Bacteroidaceae > Prevotella. Next base: position 5,123 of record JAJQAI010000251.1, read on the forward strand.
CAACACAAATAAGGATAACGCCTCTGCTTCTAATCTTTCCTAATGCTGCCATTTATTATCTAAAGTTTT
>JAJQAI010000286.1 GCA_021203915.1 Prevotella sp.
TTCTATACCTTTTTATTGAAACTCTATAGAAATCCTTTGCCTAATGTCACTAGATGATGACCCAATAAAAATTGTATATTTTCCAGGGTCAGTTTTCCATAAAGCATCATCAGTGTTATAATAAGCAAAATCCTCTGCCTTAAGAGTAAAGTCAACCCTTTGGCTTTCTTTAGGGTTTAGATATACTTTTTTAAATCGCTTTAATTCCTTTTGGGGGCGAAGACAGGTTGGACTATCTTGACCAACATAAAGTTGAACAACCTCTTTTCCTGCAGTTTCACCAGTATTAGTAAGAGTTAGGCTTAAAGTTAAATCCTCACCTAGTGAAATTAAAGAGTGTGACAACTCCGGCTTTCCATATGAGAAAGTAGTATAACTAAGTCCATGACCAAAGGGAAAAAGTGCTGGTATATTCTTTGTATCGTGCAGGCGATAACCAACAAGGATATCTTCTAAGTATTCCTCCCTTATGCTATCGCCTGGAAAAGCTATTTCTCCATGAGACATTGCGCCACAATCTTCAAGTTTTTTGGGAAACGAAAAAGGTAGTTTGCCACTTGGGTTAACTTTACCTGAAAGTACGTCAGTAAGAGAATATCCTCCCATTGAGCCTAAGTACCAACCTTGAAGAATTGCTGGAATTTTATCTACCCATGGCATTTCAACAGCATTTCCACTTAAAAGTATGAGAACGATATTTTTATTGACATCCCAAATATCTTCTATTAATTCATTTTGTCCAAAGGGTAGACCATAGGAAAGACGGTCATAGCCTTCATCATCTTGATATCGGTCCTTACTAAGTCCTCCAACGATAATTATAAGATCAGAGGCTTTAGAAAGCTTTACGGCCTCATCTCTTAAAGAGTCCGCTTGGAGCTGCGTAACGTTAGTAGAATATCCTTTGGTATATGAAATCTTATCACCATAAAGGCTCTTAAGAGCATCTAGGGGCGATATCATTATCTTAGCTTTAAGGTCTGAAGACCCACCTCCTTCATTTAGATTTTTTACCGCATTATCACCAACTATAAGTATTCGTTTATACTTACCATCCATAATGGGTAAAAGCGGTTTTCCTGTCTTTTTTATAGCATCATTTTTTAGTAATACTATACCTTCTGAGCCAACCTCACGAGCTACTTGATAGTGTTCATCAGTGCATAGACTACCAAAGGGTTTTGAGGTATTCATTGCCGTACGCATAATTAGACGAAGGATACGCTCTGCCTTATCATCAACTGTTGAAGAGTCTATCTTTCCTTCTTTAAGCATCTTAAGGTAGGGTAGGGCAAGATAGTAATCATCAAAGCCAAAGTCCGTTGTGGAATTTAGCCCATTGGTATAAGAGCCCATCTCAATATCAAGTCCATTTACTGCAGCCTCAAAAGTATCATGTACTCCGCCCCAATCAGAAATTACTACTCCATCAAATCCCCATTCTGTTTTTAATATCTCATTTAGCAGTAAATTGCTTTGGCAGGCATGCTCTCCACGAACTTTATTATATGCCCCCATTACACTATATACTTTACCTTCTCTAACAGCTTTTTCAAAGGCTGGAAGATAGATTTCCCTTAGGGCTCTTTCGCTAAGATTAACATCAATGTGGTCACGCCATGTTTCTTGGTTGTTTAGTGCAAAATGTTTAACACAAGCAGCTACACCATTTTTTTGTATTTCTTGGATGTAGGGGACACACATAGCGCCAGTAAGATATGGATCTTCTCCCATATACTCAAAATTTCTTCCACCAAGTGGCGTGCGATAGATATTTATTCCAGGACCTAGCAGAACGTCTTTTTTTCTATATCTAGCCTCCTGGCCAAGGGCTTTTCCATATTTTGCAGCAAGAGATGGATTCCAAGTAGCAGCTAAACAAGTAAGGGCTGGAAAAACAGTTACACTATCAGAGGTCCATCCGGCATAATGCCAATTATTCCAATTAATTTCAGCTCTAACTCCATGAGGACCATCGCTCATCCATAGCTCTGGAATTCCTAGTCGTGGTACGCCAGAAGAAGTAAATTTACCTTGAGCATGACAAAGAGCAACTTTTTCTTCAAGCGTCATACGACTTAAAGCATCTTTAACTCTTACTTCAATATCCTCGCTCTCATCTAAGTAAGGAAAATTTTGTGCTTGAATAAAGGTAGGAGAAAAAAATATAGCACAAGCTATCAAAGAAATTTTATAAATATGAAAAATCTTCATTATGGTAAGATTATGGGGGATTTACTGATTCTAAGCTTTAATACAAATGTAGAAAAATTATCTAAAAAAAGACGGAAGTTTTCTTTTTTAATCACTAGGTAACTTAACTTTAAGAGACTTCCCTTTATATTTTACGATTTTGCCAGCCTTATTTTCATCTAAAGATATTGGTCTTTTAGGGCTTACCTTAACAATACAAAATGTCCGCTTTTCTATCATATTAGGGTATTTACCCATAACGGGGGAGATTTCCAAAGTGTTATCTTTATCCCTATAGGAAATTTTAATTTTTGAAAATTCACCTTTTTCATAGTTATAGCTTACGCCATCATCTTCATATAGGGTAAAACATCCATCTTTACCTGCATAGACATATATGGTAATAAAATCATTTTGCTTTTCATCGCTATATTCAACTTGCTCTCCAAAAGGAATAATTGCTCCCTCTGGCACATAAACGGGAATCCTCTCATAAGGGGCAGGAACTTTAAGTTTTTGCCCGCCTAAGATATATTCTCCCGTATATAGATTATACCATCCAGAATTTTTTGGAAAATATACCTCACGCTCTCGTGCTTGATATTGATAAACGGGAGCAACGAGTAGGGCTGGACCAAGCAAAAACTCATCACCAAGATTAATTGTTTGACTATCTTTAGAAAAGTCCATAGCTAGTGGACGCATAAGGGTGTAGTCCTCAAAATATGTCATTGCAGCTAAAGAATATAGATAGGGAAGAAGCCTATATCTAAGTTTAGTGTAGTATAGGATAGAGTTATAACAAGGATGATTCTCTGGAGCAAGATTCCAAACTTCACGCCAAGGATATTGACCATGGGCCCTATAAAGAGGGCAGAAGGCCCCAAATTGATACCATCTTGTATTTAGTTCACGCCACTCATTTAAATCATCCGAAGTTTTACCAGATTTATCATACTCTTTTTGGGCAGAGGCATAACGATTTTCCACAGAAAAGCCTCCAATATCCATAGACCAATATGGAATGCCACTCATAGAATAGTTTAAACCTGCAGATATCTGCGCTTTCATATCTTCCCAACGTGAGGCAATATCACCGCTCCATGTAGCCGTGGAATAGCGTTGAAGGCCTAAAAATCCTGAGCGAGTAAGTTGAAAAACTCTTCTATTGGGTTCTACCCTGCGCTGTCCATCGTATATGGCTTCAGCGTTCATTAGTGCATAAGCATTAAAGTATTGTGTTGAAGGGCCAAGGGCAGTAGGTCCTGAAAGGCGCTTGCGATAATCCATATTGGTGCAGTCCTTAATATTAGGTTCACTAGCATCCATCCACCAAGCATCAAAGCCTAAAGGATAAAGGTGTTCTTCTATCTGAGCCCAAAATAATTTTCTAGCACCCTCACTATATGCATCATAAAACGATCCAAGATACCCTGGACCTATCCAATCCCTTATACTATCGGTAATAGCTTGGGTGTACATCCATCCTTTAGAAAAAAATTCTTTATAATGCTCAGTTGATTCATAGAACTTTGGCCATACTGAAATCATCACTTTGCCATGCATACTGTGTACAGAATCTACCATAGCTTTAGGGTCGGGGAAACGCTCTAAATCAAACTCATGGCTACCCCAAGCTTCTTCGGGCCAATAACTCCAGTCTTGCACTATATTATCTATTGGTATTCCACGCAAGCGGAACTCTTTTAACGTGGAAAGAAGTTCTGCTTGAGTTTTGTATCTTTCACGACTTTGCCAAAAGCCAAGTGCCCATTTAGGCATAATTGGAGCCTTACCTGTTAAGGTGCGATATCCGCTTATTACATTATCCATATTATCACCCAATATGAAATAGTAATCTTCTTCATTTTGCATCTCAGTCCACCATGATATTTTATTTTTTTCTTCCAAACTACGTGGTGTATAAGCTCTCAGACCTAAGTAAGAAATTCCGCCATCGGGAGCCCACTCAATTTTAATAGGTACTCGTTTTAAAGCTTCCATCTTAAGAGTAAACTTATAACTATTTGGATTCCATGCTGCTCGCCAACGCTCCGGCACTACGAGCTTACCATCAACATATACCTTAATATATCCTGCATAATAAAGTATAAATTGATATTCTCCACTTTCTTTGGGCTCAATATATCCCTCATAAGTTACTTTTGAACCGCTAAAATTAAAATTCTTTGGTAGTCCAACGACCTTTTCAAAATGAGTCGCTTCGTCTAAAAACTCAAAGGAAATATTTTTTTCCTCTCTAATAAGCTGAGTATCTTGCTTTTTTGATATGTAAGTGCCAGTAAGAAAGCCTTCATTAAGATCTTTATCATAAAGGGTAAAAGCATCCCCTAATTCTAAAGCTTCACTTGAGGCTCCATAACGCATAAAGCTGTAACCATCAAACAAAAGACCATAATTTTTTGTTGAAAGGATAAAGGGAATAGATACTTTTGTATTGTATTGAAAGAGTTCTTCACTTTTTCCCTTATAATTAAACTCATCTGCTTGATGTTGTCCTAGTCCATAAAGTCCCTCATCATCATAAGGAGAAAGGAAACTTTGCGTTATTGTATAGCCCAAAGTATTATCAACTTTGATTGGGAAAAAGCTCCTTAAGTCACCTTGTTCTTTAAGTATTTGATTCCCTAAAGAATCCTTAAATGTTACATCCAGAGTCGCCTTGGATACCATAGCAGAAAGTCGCGATGTCCGAATAATTAAATCCTCTTTATCATCCTCTATCGTAAAATCAGTATCCCCTTTTAAAGGAATAACTGCAAGACTATTTTTATTAATAAAGTCATCTTTAGGTGTAGCCCTAACGTGAAGGATATTATCATTTATTACTTCAACGAGCACTTTTTTTGCTCCTAAGCCAAAGGAGTCCTCTGCCTCAAGAATAACACCATTTTTTGTTCTTTCATAACCACATACATTAAGTG
>JAJQAI010000180.1 GCA_021203915.1 Prevotella sp.
TTTTGATGATGGCCACTTTGGTTATGGCGCAAAAAGACGGCATTACCGATACACCCAATAGTAAGTATGCAATAATGAACTCAACACCCATAAACTCTGTTAAGTGGACAGATGGTTTTTGGGGCGAGCGTTTTGCTGTTTTAAGTGGAACATCCGTTCAGAGTATGTGGGAGACATGGCAGTCTGATCAAGGCCACGGCTATAATAACTTTCTTATAGCAGCTGGAGAAAAGACTGGCAAGCGTCATGGGCCTCCATTCCATGATGGTGATATGTATAAATGGCTAGAGGCTGTAGCTGCCGTTTATGCTATAAACAAAGATCCAGAATTAGATAAAATCATGGACCGCTTTATATCTCTTATAGCTAAGTCACAACGTGAAGATGGCTATCTACACACCCCTGTGATTATAGCCGAAAGGAACAAAAAAGCTGAAGAAGAACAAGATGCTTTCCTTAGAGATTCAGTAGGAACAAAGGTTGGAACTGCAAGTGACGGAGCCTTTGGAAATCGTCTAAATTTTGAGACATATAATCTAGGACACCTCATAACAGCAGGTATTATACACAAAAGAGCTACAGGAAAAACTACACTATTTGACTGCGGAAAGAAAGCAGCCGATTTCCTTTGCAATTTTTACGAGACTTCTTCAGCCGAACTAGCAAGTAACGCTGTTTGCCCTTCACACTATATGGCTATAGCCGAGATGTATAGAGAAACCGGTGATAAGAGATACCTTAATTTGGCTAAGCAGCTAATCGATATACGTGGTATGGTAGAGAATGGAACCGATGACAATCAAGACCGCATACCTTTCCGCGAGCAATATAATGCTATGGGACACGCAGTAAGAGCAAACTACTTATATGCAGGTGTAGCAGACCTATTCCTAGAGGATGGAGAAGAGCAACTAAAAAAGAATCTAGACTCTATTTGGAGTGATATTGTAAATCGGAAGATGTACATTAACGGAGGGTGTGGTGCACTATACGATGGAACATCTCCAGATGGAACGGACTATAATCCTGACAATATTCAAAAGGTTCATCAGAGCTACGGAAGACCATATCAACTACCACACTCTACGGCCCATAATGAAACTTGTGCTAACATTGGTAACCTATTTCTTAATTGGAGACTTTTCCTTTCCTCAGGAGATGCTCAAAACGCTGATATAGTTGAGAATTGCCTTTATAATAGTATACTTTGTGGCATTAGCCTTGATGGTACTAAGTACTTCTATACCAACCCTTTAAGAATAGATAAGAATCTACCTTATACACTTCGTTGGCCAAAGGAAAGAACAGAATATATAAGTTGTTTCTGCTGCCCACCAAACACACTTCGCACTCTATGTGAAGCACAAGATTACGCTTATTGCGTTGGCAAGAAAGAAATCTGGGTTAACCTTTATGGGGCAAATACCCTAGAAACAACTATAGATGGTGTGGGGGAGATTTCCTTAGAACAAAAAAGCGATTATCCCTGGGATGGTAATATCACCTTCGATATAACTAAACTTAAAGGTACAAAGGAATTCACACTAAAGCTTAGAATCCCTGAGTGGGCAAAGGATGCAAGCGTAAAAGTCTTTAATTCTAGTGGTAAAGAAGTTGCATCCTATAGCAATTTAGGAGGGGATGGGGCTAGCTATACCTCCATTAAAAGAGAGTGGAAAAAAGGTGATAGGGTTCAACTTGATTTACCAATGGAAACAAAACTCATGGAAGCCAATCCACTAGTTGAGGAATGCCGTGGACAAGTTGCCGTTCAGCGTGGTCCAATCATTTATTGTCTTGAAAGCAATGATATTTCAGGGGCCAACTTTAATGATATAGTAATTCCTCAAGATGCTGTATTCACACCAGTTGAAACAACAATTGAAAACAGTAGGATGATGGCCTTAGAAACAGAGGCTTTACTTAGAGATAACAAATCCTGGGATGGTGTTCTTTATAGAGAAATTAACAAAAAAGGTAATAAGGCTAAGATACGTCTTATACCCTACTATGCATGGGGTAATAGAGGTAAAAGCGAGATGACAGTATGGCTTCCCGTGGAATATTAATTTTAAGTATAGCTCTTTCTCTTATCTTAGGGGAACTTAAGGCAAAGGATATTTTCGTTGAGCCAGGGCCATACGCTATAGAAAAAGCACTTCAAAGCGCAAGAGAGATTCGTCGTCTTGAGGGTGAAAACAATATCACTATACACCTAAAAAGTGGTACTTACCATCTTAACCAAGAGATAGTAATAAGAACGGAGGATAGTGGGACAGTTTTAACCTCAGATGGCGGGGCAATCATTAGTGGTGGAGTAAAAATTGAGAATTGGCGAAAAGAAGGACCTTTTTATGTTGCTGATGTCCCCTATTTTAACGGACGTCCATTAGAATTTAGACAATTGTGGGTAAATGGTGTAAAAGCCACAAGAGCTCGCGATGTTATAGATTTTAATGATATGTATAGAATAAAAAGTCTTGATAAAGAAGCCGAGACGATTTATGTTCCTAAAGAGGCTGTCGAAAAAATCCTAGATGATAAGGACGCTGAAATGGTCCTTCATGAGATGTGGTGCATCGCAAACCTAAGAATCAAAGATATTAAAATTTTGGGCGATAGTGCTGAAGTAACATTTCATCAACCAGAAAGCCACATACATTTTATGCATCCATGGCCAACGCCAATGGTTACTAGTGATGGTCACAACTCAGCATTTTACTTAACGGGAGCTAAGAGTTTGCTTGATGCCGAAGGTGAATGGTATCTAGATCAACGTGGCTTAAAAATATACTATATCCCTCGTAAAGGAGAAGATATGTCAACAGCTGAGGTGGAAGTCCCAGCTCTTGAAACCCTACTAAGGGTAGAAGGAACTCCCGATCGAGAAGTTAAGGACGTTAGAATAGAAAATATAGATTTTAGCTATTCTACATGGATGCGTCCATCTATAAGTGGTCATGCTCCACTTCAAGCTGGTATGTATATGACGGAAGCCTATAAACTTCGTCCTCAAATAGATCGCCCAGATGGAGATCACAAGTTAGATAATCAAGGATGGGTTGGAAGACCAGCCTCTGCCGTAGAAGTTAATTGTGCTAAAAACATCGATTTTATCGATTGCAGATTTGAGCATATGGCATCCACTGCCGTTGACTATCACTATTATACTAAGGGAGGAATGATTTCTGGATGCACAATTAGGGATATCGGTGGAAATGGAATACTAGCCGGGAGTTTTTCTCCTGAGGCCCTAGAAGCACACCTACCATACGACCCACAAGATAGACGCATTATCTGCACAGGACTTAGTATAACAAACAATCTTATAACCGATGTTGCTAATGAGGATTGGGGCTGCGTAGGAATAGCAGCAGGCTATGTAAGAGATATAAAAATCTGCCACAATGAGATTTCTGAGGTATCCTATACTGGCATTAGCATGGGATGGGGATGGAATCAGCAACCTTGTGCTATGGCAAACAATTTAATTAAAGGAAATCTTATTCATCATTATGCCAAGCATATGTATGACACTGCAGGCATATATACTCTTGGGGCTCAACCTCACTCATTAATCGAACATAACGTAGTTAGGGATATATATAGCCCTACTTATGCCCATGATCCTAATCACTGGTTCTATCTTTATACAGACGAAGGATCTTCATGTATAACAATAAAAGAGAATTGGACCCCAGAGGAAAAGTTCCTCAAAAATGCAAATGGTCCTGGAAACACTTGGGAGATGAACGGTCCTATGGTAGGAGATAGTATAAAGGCAAGTGCAGGTATTACAAAATAGAAATAAATAAAAATATGGAAAAAAAGAAAGGAAGTTTAAAGAGTACACTAGCGGTATCCCTAACAAATTATTTGGATGCTGGTGCTATCGTAGCTGCTGCAAGTGGACTATCACTATGGCAGGAATACCTTGGTTTAGAGGAGTTTCACTTAGGATGGCTAAATGCAATCAGTGCCAATACCATGGGCGCAGCAGTAGGTGCAATCATAGGCGGATTTTTAGCCGACAAATATGGTCGCAAATTTATATACACCTACAACATGCTCATCTACATGTGTGGTGTACTTTTAGTAACCCTTTCGGTAAACTTCCCCATGCTTCTAATTGGATTCCTAATAACAGGAATATCCGTTGGCGTAGGAGTGCCTGCCTCTTGGACATATATTAGCGAGAGTTCTGAAATAGGTAATCGCGGTAGAAACATAGCCATTTCGCAGATGGCATGGGGTATAGGACCAATGATTATCTTACTTTTAGGTATACTCTTAGCTCCTGAGACAGCCAATGGTGAAAGTGGCGCATGCTTCCCCTTTGTTTCGAGCGTTGCTAATGCTATTTCAGGAGGTACAGCAACGGGTGCTACACTTAACGTTTTTACAAGTCGAATAGTTTTTGCCTCACTCTTTGTTGTAGCCCTTATTGCATGGCTTTTGCAACGTAGACTAGATGAATCTCAAGAGTGGAAAGCCTCCAAAGAGAAACAAGGTAGCGCAAAACAAGGAACTTTTCAATCCTTTGGTAGTCTATTTAAAAACAAAGTAAACATTAAAACTATACTGTTCTTAGTGGGTATTTATCTCACTTGGAATATGGTAAGTTCCACAATGGGATTCTTCCAGCAGCACATATACGAAACCGAAGGACACCTATCGAATATGATGTCAAATGTATTTACTGAGGGTCAATGGGTAGTTATCATTTTGGTTACGTTTGTATTCTCACGTTTAGTTGATAGGGTCAATCAACGATGGCTATATTGCCTTGGTGTATCACTTGGCGTTTTAGCATGGCTAATAGTTATATCTATCGGTATTAATGGTATGAGAGGACTCATAATATTTACTGCACTTTGGGCTGTACAAGCAGGTATCTCTGTTCAATCATTTTATGCTCTATGGGCATCTGAACTTTTCCCTGCTAAATATCGTGCAGCAGCTCAAGGAATTATGTTCTTCCTTGTACGTGGGCTTTCAGCAGCATGGGGACTAATATTTGTATCAATACGTAGCAATTTTACTTTAGCTGCATGTATAATGATGGGACTACTCATCATATCGCTAATTGTAGGTACTGTTTGGACTCCTAAGACACGAGGGAAATCCCTAGAAC
>JAJQAI010000333.1 GCA_021203915.1 Prevotella sp.
AAATATAAAATTATGGGAAAGTGTATAGAAGAGTTTAAAACCTTTGCTATTCAAGGCAATGCCTTTGACGTAGCTGTCGGTGTTATTATCGGCGGTGCTTTTGGAAAGATTGTTACCTCTATTGTTGAGGATATAATCATGCCTCCTATTGGTTATCTAATTGGTGGTGTTAATTTTTCCGATCTCAAGGTTACGCTACCTCCAAAAGTTATTGGGGATATGAAATTAGATGAGGCAACAATTAATTATGGTAACTTCATTCAGGTAGTATTCAATTTCCTAATTATCGCTTTCTGTGTATTCTTACTAGTAAAAGCTATTAATAAGCTTATGAAGAAGAAAGAGGAAGAACCTCAGGAGCCAGCAACACCACCAGCACCACCAGAGCCATCAGCAGAAGAAAAGCTTCTTGGTGAGATTCGTGATTTACTAAAAGAGAAAAAATAAATTCTATATTTTACCCTACGGTAATAAATTTATCGAGGTGAAAATATATTAAAAGCAGGACTTTTTTCGGGGGCCCTGCTTTTAATATTTTCTTTTTTTTCAAGGGAATGGATGGATATCCTCCCATCTTACATTCCAAGAGCCATCATCGGGGAATCCAGGATTTTTCTTTTCACATCCATCCCATCCTGCACACATTAGTGCAATAGCTGAAAGTAGACCTCCATTTCCAGGTAGGTAAATACGCAGACGTTCATCTTGATAGTTATGTCCACTAACTAAATACGTGTTTGTACGCTTGTCCATAAGTAGCGCATCCACGGCTTTTTCAGGCAAACCCAGTCGCGCTGCATCCATAGCTGTCATAGGGTAGTCCCAACCCCAGGTCTCATCCCAATTCCAGTTATCCAATATCCATAATAAAGTATTCTTCATATACTCATCTTTAACAAGATTGCTCATAGGCAAGATACCAACTGCCCCTAAAACTGCCATATGGTCCGATGTAAAGCGCACGTCTTTATAAGTATCGGTTGCAGTTTCCGCAGCCAAATATAGCTTATCCTCATTGTAGGCTAGGTGAGATATTTTTTGGGTTAAATCATCCCACTGGAGGTTACGCTCTAAACCACGACGCTCGCGCCATTTTTGAGCCACTTGAAGAGCAAAATGCCAATAGGAAAGTTCAAAAGGAGGATTTACAGTTTCTGCGGCCTTGAGTGTTTCTTGTGCGGGTATAGCGCCTTTAAGTACATAGCGATTATTTATGGAATCATAAGTTGCAAATGAATACATAAACTCTGCAGTCTTTTCAACTAGATCACCATATTTATCAAGTATTTCCTTTTTTGGCTCATCGCGGTAGATTAATTCAGAAAGAAATATTATATGTGGCTGTTGCCAAATAAGGAAACTACCAACACTTGAAGGGGCCTCAGTTCCACTTGGGTCAGTCATTTTCATCCACCTTAGGCCGTCAAAACCTTGACGCTCGGCTATCTTTCTTGCCATAGGCTCAACCTTTTTGTACCAAGATAAACTTCTTTCAAGCATCTCGGGATGATTCCAAAGAGCAAACTGAGCTTGATGCCACCAAATCATTTCCAAATGGAATTTACCAAACCATGAGTTATATGTTAAACCCGTTTCCTGTGGTGGGGTGTCTCCAGCGCATTGAATGGCAAGAAGATATTGACTCAGCACAACTCTGCGTTCTAGTTCTAAAGCTCTTTCATCGGTGCACAAAGAAAAGTCTGCAACTCCTCCTGTTTCCCAATAGTTTTGCCAATATCTCAAAGAGGCTTTTTGAGTAAATTCTGCGCTATCCTCATAAAAGGGTTGTAACTCTGGGGTAAAATCGCAAGTAAAACTCCAATGCTCCTGCTCGGGAGTAAGAACAAAATAATTCTTTTCTTTTTCTTTTAAAGAAGCCTTACCTTCCCATCTTATAACAACATAATATACGGTAGAGTCAATCTCCCTTTTAAGTATAGCTTGTTGACTTTCTAAACTCTGGAGTATTGTACTATGTTTAGATGGTGAACCCCAGTCGCATCCATCATCGGAGTGCCCGCCCGATGGATAGGCAAAGCGGAAACATACGCTGGGCATTGCCTTAGATTCAATATCAAAGGCAACTAAATCCTGCTTTGGGTGACACCAAGTCTTAACCTTATAGGTGTTTCCACCAAAATCAAAAACGGAGCTAATCTCACCTTGCCACATATCTAAGTCTTGAGAGATGTTGGTAACTTCTTCCTGTGAGGATGTTTGCCCAAAGTCAAAGCCAATGTTTCCTAGGTGCAAACGATGGGGATTTTTTCTATACCAATCCGAAGCATCTTTATTTCTACCTTCCTCCTTATATTGAATGGAGTATAGCCCTTTACTACCATGTCCAAAGTCGTATTCCTTAAGTGCCTCTTCAGGTTTTAAGTCTTCTGGGTTTTCAAAACTATGCCATCCCCATTGACTCTGAGTTCCAAGAGGAACACCATGGCTATAGACTTGAGGAAAAGTCTGCATTCCGGTAGCATCAACTGTAAAGGCAAAGCCACCATTTCCAACTGAAAGTGAGGATAGGGAATCTATTTTGTTTACGTGCGGATTATTTCTCTTAACAAGAGCATATCTATCAATAGAATCAATAGTTTCTTCTCCCCAAGAACAACAGGGAAGTAGTATTAAAAGGCTTATTAAAGCGATAATATATTTGTTCATAGTCTATATGAGTTTTTTACACTACTTAATATCTATATTGTTACAATATGAGGTTGTTACCTCTTTGCCCTTTTGGGGAATTATCTTGACATCCTTCATTATAATATCATCACTATAGATAAACTCTGCACCTTCTTCTGAGGTAATATATACATTGCTTAGTTGTATATTTTTTATTGGCATCTCAGGTAGGCCATTGAAATAAAGGGCACGACGAGCATTACGACAAATAAGATTGTTGATAAATATATTGCGGAAAGCTGGTGTTGTCTCGTCCACCGGCATTGGATCAACTTTAGCAGGAACAGTCTCACCACTTTCTAAGACCTCAACGGCAGACTTACCACCATAATAAAGATTGAAGTTTACCGGCTCTGTTGGTATATCCATCATAGAAACGCCATCAACCCAAATATTCTCTACAACGCCACCACGTCCTCTTGTACTCTTAAAACGTAGACCAACATCTGTTCCTAAGAACTTACAATCTGAAACTAGAACATTCTTAACGCCACCGCTCATTTCACTGCCAACAACAAAGCCACCATGACCAGCAAATACAGTACATCCGTTTATAATGACATTCTCACATGGACGAGCTCTTTTTATCCCATCCTGATCCTTACCACTTTTTAGACAAATACCATCATCACCAACATCAAAGGTGGAATTTATTATAAGAGAGTTCTTGCAGGACTCAAGATCTAATCCATCACCATTTTGAGCGTAACTAGGATTGCGAACTAGAACATTTTCAATAATAACATTTTCGCACATTAGGGGATGAAGATTCCATGCCGGTGAGTTCTGGAAGATAACACCCTCTAGCAGTACATTCTTACAAGAGACTAAACTCACCATTACAGGACGTAAGAAATGACGGATTTTGTGCCAATCTTCATCGGTTTTAAGATTTTGTGGCACATTCATATCGCTTAGGCTATCACCTTTAAGGGCCTCAGCGTATGGGAACCAATAATCATCACGCTTTAAAACTCCTCCAGAAGACAGAGTCTTCTTCCAGTGGCTTTCGGTTACCTTTGATTTTTTTAGCGGACGCCAAAAGTGTCCATTACCATCAATAGCTCCTTGGCCGGTTATAGCAACATTTTCTAAGTCGTGCCCAGAGATAGGGGACTGACAACGTTTTGTGTCAAGGCCCTCAAAAACTGTCTCAACTAGTGGATAAAGGTCAACATCTGGAGAAAAAAGAATAACAGCGTCTTTTTCTAAATGTAGGTCGATATTACTTTTTAGCTCTATTGGTCCTGTAAACCAAACACCACCTGGAACGATGAGGTGTCCACCGCCCTGGTTTTCCAATGCCGCGATAGCCTTGGAAAAAGCTTCTGTACAAAGCTCTGCTCCATTTCCAACTGCGCCATAATCACTAAGAAGCACGCTTCTTTCTGGGAACGAAGGAGCCTCAACCCGTGGCATATCAAATGGAAGGTTTTTATAAACATCTTGGATAGCTTGCTCATTACCCTGAGCTAGGGTTGGTATTGCTCCTAAAAAGAGCATCCCCAAAATAAAGCTAGTGAGTTTCATATGTTTTTCTATTTTTAAAAATTAATCTTTTTCATAGGGATTATCTCAACAGGGCCTAGCAGTCCACTTTCCATTGGTTGCCAAGAAGAATAATCCTCTTTTTTATAATCAATTGTAACGATATTAATTTCCTTAAACTTGCGCCAGGGAATCCCATCTTTGTCCATCTGAGAGATACGATTTGCTGGAAGATTTGTTACCTCAACCTCAAGGAGATTTTCTTTTCCAATATTAAGAAATTCCCCTATATAGCACTCATATGGTACAGACCATAAATCTCCCACATCCTTGCCATTTATTCTTACCTTGGCACTTTCTCTTACATCACCTAAACTTAAAAGAAACTCATCGGCCTTTTCCTTTATGTTAAACTTAATAGAATAAAGGGCTGTTCCCATAGTTGAAGAGGCGTTTTCTACCTCTAAAGTGGTCCAACTACCAAGCGAGACATTCATTTTTTTATCTTGAACTTTTGGCTCACTTTCAAGGAACGAAAATTCCCACTTACCATCTAAGTTTAAGGCCTCGGACGTTGGTTCATAAAAGGCATATTCTTTTTCATTAACATCCTTGTTTTCAAAAGTTTTAATGATAGTGGACTGTCCAGATTTAAGCTGCAAGTAAACATCTATTCCAGTTTCATTTTCTCGAAGGGGAATTTTACCCCATTCACCATTTAAGGGATTATATAAAATGGCAGATTTAGCTTTTACGGCTAGTGGTATCCAACCATCGTTATCTTTATCTGTTAGAGCAGAAATAAAATAATGATGCCCAGAATCATTTTCTCGGCGGATATAGCTAAGTGAAAAGTCTTTTTTTAGTCTCTCCGCTCTTACATCTATTTTAGAAAAAATCTCTTGATAATCACTGCCAAAAAGAATTCCAGAAGAGCTGTTTTTAATAGAATCAATC
>JAJQAI010000070.1 GCA_021203915.1 Prevotella sp.
GTACCATAACAGTCTTAGTTATGGATATATCAATCTTAGGTCTTACTTCTTTTCCGTCGACTTTTTCACAAACTTTATTCTCATTTTCCTCGCTTCCGCTTATATATAGACCATATGGACCTGGGCGATTGCCTTGAGCGTCAGCTTCTTCCTCAAACTTAGCACTGCTGAATACATGCCACCCTGTGGATGTATAGACGATTACGGGTAAGGGGATAACTATTGGGGTCTTACCTATCGTAGTAATATGCCACTCATAGGAGTCCTTTATATGTCCCCATAAGATTTCCTTAACGTCGATACCTTGCTCAGCATCTTCCGTCTTAGTCTCCTCATCTTGAGCCATCAAAGGGGCACAAGCAAAAACTAGGGCGAACAATATTAGAAAGTGCTTTATATTTTTCATTAACATGAGATTATTTAC
The DNA here is from genome assembly GCA_021203915.1 of Prevotella sp. GTDB lineage: Bacteria > Bacteroidota > Bacteroidia > Bacteroidales > Bacteroidaceae > Prevotella. The sequence goes on from JAJQAI010000070.1 coordinate 425, forward strand.
TAGTATGTTTTTCAACTTTAGCAAAATATACGCTATCAAACACCAACAAAACGATGTAAAATATGCAGAAGATGCATACAAATGAAAGTATATCTTCTCTTTGCCTATTTATCAGACAATATACAACTACTACTATAGCTGCTAAGAGCATTCTAAAGACCGATGAGGCCAAGTAGAGTTTTGTAAGAGTCTTTGGTGAGGACTTTGCAGTAGCCTTCCAAGCGGCTCCATAAGCCCAAGACACCAATAAAGAGAAAAGAACACTTATCAAAAGTGGCATTGCACATATTGAGGCTTTACCCAAAAGGCTTATTGCCACTAACAAGACCAAGGCTACAGCAACAACTATACGAAGCGTGTATTTGTAATACTTTTTCGCTGTTTCACCTATTAATGTCTCGTCCATCTATACGTTTTATTTTACTTCCACGCAAAGACTAACTTGATTCTTCTGCACGTGAACAAAGCCACCTGTTATTTCAAGTTGCTTTTTTCCTTCTGTTTGGGTAGAGTACTCTACGATTCCCCCTTGGAGCGATGAGATTATCGGAGCATGATCGTTAAGAATCTCAAAACTTCCCATTGTGCCAGGAACTAGTACGCTCTCGACATCTCCATTAAACTCAATTTTCTCTGGGGAAATAATTCTTAGTTTAAGGCTCATAAAAAGAGAGAATGTTTTAATTACCCTGTGCAGCCTCAAGCAACTTCTTGCCCTTGGCAATAGCGTCTTCTATTGTACCAACATTTAGAAAGGCCTGTTCTGGAAGATCATCTACCTCACCATCCATGATGGCGTTAAAGCCCTTAATAGTATCCTCAATTGGAACCATTACACCTGGAAGACCAGTAAACTGCTCTGCAACGGTGAAAGGTTGTGAGAGGAATCTCTGAATTCTACGTGCGCGGTTTACGGTTAACTTATCCTCATCGGATAGCTCATCCATACCCAAAATTGCAATAATATCTTGTAATTCCTTGTAAGCTTGAAGTATTTCCTTAACTCTCTGAGCGCAATCATAGTGTTCTTTACCTACGATGAGTGGGTCAAGAATTCTTGAAGTACTTCCAAGTGGGTCTACAGCAGGATAAATACCTAACTCTGCAATCTTACGGCTTAACTCAGTTGTTGCATCTAGATGCGTAAAGGTTGTTGCAGGAGCAGGGTCAGTTAAGTCATCGGCAGGTACATATACAGCCTGCACTGATGTGATACTACCATTCTTTGTTGAGGTAATACGTTCCTGCATCGTTCCCATCTCACTAGCAAGAGTTGGTTGATAACCTACGGCTGATGGCATACGACCCAAAAGGGCTGATACCTCAGAACCTGCTTGAGTGAAACGGAAGATATTATCAATAAAGAACATAATATCTGTTGCCTCACCATCCTTACCTCCATGATCACGGAATTCCTCAGCAACGGTTAGACCTGATAGGGCTACTGAAGCACGTGCTCCAGGTGGCTCATTCATCTGACCATAAACAAGCGTTGCTTGTGATTTCATTAGTTCTTCACGGTCAATTAGTGATAAATCCCAACGACCCTCATCCATAGCCTTGCGGAAAGCCTCACCATAACGGATTACACCTGACTCAAGCATATCCCTAATAAGATCATTACCTTCACGGGTACGCTCTCCAACACCTGCAAAGACTGAATAACCATTGTGTCCTTTAGCGATGTTGTTAATGAGTTCCATAATTAGCACTGTCTTTCCTACACCAGCACCACCAAAGAGTCCAATCTTGCCACCCTTCATATAAGGCTCAAGTAAATCTATCACTTTGATACCAGTAGCAAGCATCTCCTTACGTGTTGAAAGCTCATCAAACTTTGGAGCTTCCCTGTGGATAGGATAAGCACCCTTCATATCAAGTGGCTCCATGCCATCAATTGGCTGACCGATGACATTCATCATGCGGCCTTTAATCTGCTCACCAGCAGGCATACGTATTGGAGACCCCGTTGGAGTAACCTCTAAGCCACGCTGCAAGCCGTCAGTACTGTCCATAGCTACACATCTTACTGTGTCCTCGCCGATATGCTGCTGTACCTCAATAACTAAATCGCGACCATCTGGACGCTTAACTGTGAGGGCATCATAAATCTTCGGCAGTACTGACTCTTCTTCTTCAGCAGAGGTGTTAAAGAAAACGTCAATAACAGGACCTACTATTTGAGAGATGTGTCCTTTAATTTGTTTCATAGTATATAATTTTTATAATCAGTTTCTTTCAAAAGGCAAATATAATAAAAAGGTTTAAATAAAACGCATATTTAACTTAAAATTAACATTTAAGTACACCCTGCATTTTTTTACTAGTCCAAACCCTTTAAATACTGAGTTCCTCAAGAACGGTAATAAGCTTCTTATCAAATGGCTTATCAGAGCGAATTGCCTCTATAAGTGGAACGTATACTACCTCATTGTTCCGCACACCAACCATAATATTACGCTGTCCTTGCATTATAGCATCAATAGCACCAACACCGGTACGGCTAGCTAAGATACGATCATGGGCTGAAGGACGACCACCACGCTGAAGGTGTCCTAAGATGGATACACGAACATCGAAACTTGGGAACTCGTCTCTGACACGTTGTGCATAGAACAAAGCGCCACATTTTGGACTCTCCGATACGATTACGATACAACTCTTCTTGCTCTTACGAATGCCTCGTTCCATAAAGGTTGCTAGCTGGTCAACATCGGTGGAGTCTTCAGGGATTATTGCTGCTTCAGCACCAGAGGCGATAGCACTATTCTGAGCTAAGAATCCAGCATCACGTCCCATAACCTCAACGAAGAAGATGCGCTCATGACTAGATGCCGTATCACGAATACGGTCAACGCAATCCACAATTGTATTTAAGGTCGTATCATAACCAATGGTTGAGTCCGTACCATAGAGGTCATTGTCAACCGTACCAGGAAGACCAATACAGCAAATATCATACTCTTGAGCAAAGGTCATAGCACCCGTTAAAGAACCATTACCACCTATTATAACCAAAGCGTCAATATTGTGCTTAATTATATTATCATAAGCTTTCTTGCGTCCCTCTGGAGTCATAAATTCTTTACTACGCGCAGTCTTTAGGATAGTACCTCCACTCATAATAATTCCACTAACATTCTCGGTTGAGAAATCTTCAATCTCTTCATTAATAAGACCATCATAACCACGGAAGATGCCCTTAATCTTGAAACCCATACATATACCAGCGCGGGTCACGGCACGTATGGCTGCATTCATACCCGGAGCGTCACCACCCGAGGTGAGAACTCCTATTGTCTTAATCTTTGCCATAATTAAAAAAAGTATTTAGTATTAGTATTTCTTCTTATTTCTTTTAAGCTATTAGCCACAAAACTAGAAGTCCTAGTAACCAAGCCAAAATAGCAATTAACCCCACATTTTTAAAGTACCACCATACATGCACTCTTTCCATCTTCATTAGTGCTAGCCCACTAACAGAGCCAAGAAGCAAGATGTTACCACCCATAGCAGAGCTATAGGCTATGATTTTCCAAAAAAGACCATTGGCAATAAAAGCGGACATATATTGAGGATGAGCCATTGAAGCTATCTGAGTAACATCTATAGTTGGATATAAGGAATATACACTCATGAACGTTGCAAAAGTATCTAAAACGCTACTGATGCAACCTGTTAATATTCCTATTGCCCAAAGATTGTGTATTTGTGAGGTATAAACCTGTGTAACATAGGAAATAATACCAGTCTCACTTACTGCTCCCATGGCAAGCATAATACCCATAACAAAGAGCATCAATTGTATGACGCCATATTGCAAAGCATTTGGTATGTGACGTGGAGTCATCTGCTCAGAAGATAGTATTTTGCGATTAAATACCTCGTTGACAATCCACAAAACAGAAAGTACACATAGTGCACCAAGGAATGGACTAAGTTTAGTAATGTTGTGGAAAGTAGGTATAAACCATAGGCCACCTATACCAACAACCAACATTAAAAAACGTTGCCAAAGGTTTAGATTTGTATCATCCCCTCTGTATGGCATTATTTGACTTTGTACATCGGTATGCTCAGGAAGAAGCCTTCCTAGCCAAAGAATTGGTAATGAACAAGCTAGAAGACAAGGAATGGCAAGCGAAGCTGAAAAATTAGTTGCTGTTACAGCTTCATTACCCCAGAGTACTAGACCAATTGGATCTCCAATTACTGTAAGGGCTCCCCCACAATTTGCTGCTAAAACTATAGTGCAACCATAAATAATTCTTTGACGACGATTAGGTAATATCTTATGCATGATGACAAGCATCATAGTTGTAGTAGTTAGGTTATCTAGATTGGCTGATAAAAGAAAAGTAATGATGGCCATCACCCATAGCATCCTACGGGAATTACGTGTACGAATCCAACGAGTAATAAAATCAAAGCAACCATTGTTACTTAAGATTTCAACAATGGACATTGTTGCAAGCAAAAAAAGTACAATCTCTGCACCCTTAGCCACATATTTAATAAAGATATTCTGTGCTATATATTGCTTAACAATAGAGCTCGAGGACAGTATACCTGAAAGAAAGTCCGCGTACTCATTAGGATATTGGCTTGTTACGTAGTCAGTACCATAGCATATGTATAGTACCCAACCAACTGTTCCGACAAATATTGCTACGGCCGCGCGATTAATCTTTGTAAAGAAA
>JAJQAI010000301.1 GCA_021203915.1 Prevotella sp.
TATTTGTACGTGTGCGCATTAATGTTGTACCACGGGATTACCCAAGCATTAATCACTTCTTTCAGTATTTTTCCATCCAATGTTATTGTTCTATACATCTCTGACTCGGGCACAAAAGCATTCCCCGCGTCAGCTTTTTTTACATCAACAACTCGAAAAGCAAAATCATCGCCAATTTCAACATAGGGCGCCACATAACCATTTTCTTCACAGAATTCTTTGTACATTAACCCAAAAGTTTCCCCATCATAAGGAGCAATAGTAAGAGTCCAAATGCGCGGCTATTTATCAATACTAATTTTTACTCCATAATCATTTTGTAATCTAGTTCTATTATCATCACACCAAACCACAAACTCTTCTACTTTTGCATAAACAGCTTCCAAATCAAAATCCGTTTTAATAAAAGCGACAACATAATTATAAAAGTTTTTTAACATTTGCGGTTCATCATCGGTATCATCAAAAACCATATGCTCATTGATACCGACAACTGCATCGTAAAAATAATTATAAGAATATCCGTCTTCACTTTCACCTAAAAGTGGAATTAACTACTCGTAAGCTTCTTCAAGGGTGTCGCTTCCGCACATGATTGTCTTAAACTCTGAACTGTGCAAATTATAGAGGGTATAGTATATCGCTCCCATCCGATCGTCTAATGTATACGGGTCGTATTCTTGCTCTTCCTCTTCATTATATAAGATTCGTATCGCGCAATCTCCCGTAAAATCAGGATACAAATAGCGTTTTTCTTTGATATAACTCACGGGGATGGAGCCGCGCAAATATTTTGTATTGATGGTCCCGTCATCGTTTTCAATTAAATGCCCAGATTCCTCATAAGCCACCATTCCCACAGGGTCAATGTGCTAATAAATATAGCGCAATAACCACTCTACTGAATCATTCCATAGAGAGTTTTCTCTTTGCCATTCAGTGGGCGCCAATTGCTTTGCAGACTCATTCCATGCGCGCACAGAAGCAGCGGCTATATCGGCATACACCGAGTCAAAAGAATAAATACCTTTGTGGTCCAAGTCTGCATTTTCATCTATTTCTTTCCACAAGTCTGACGTCATATCGTTTTGCCGCAAGCCATAATGCCCCAAAGAATAGGTTCTTTGCTCATTATGCAAATAGTTCAATAAAATTGACCAAATAGAAGAGTGCTCGCTTGTTGTTGGAGTTGAGGTCTCCAAATTTTGCAATTTTGCTAAATTAGAAAATCGATTTGTGTTGATTTCCATAAAAATCACCTCCCGTCATCTTGGTAAATATGTGACGTCTTCATTCTCTGTGATGTAAAATAGCTCGCGCCCTTGTACCTACAAAGAATCATAATAAATTTGTCCCATTTGACGAGCCAAAGACCTTAGACTTTTATCTTCTCTATTGAAATTCACATATTGCATTTCGTCATCTTTTGTAACAATATCGCAAAAACTTGAGCCTGTGTCTTGCACATATCTACAAGCGGTAAAAATTTGTTGTGAAATTCCCATTAAGCCTCCAGACAATTCTTCTAATACATCAATATAATAACCCACGTTGGTAAATAATAATGCCAAATCTCTTCTTTCAAGGTCTTTAATATTCACACCCTCTTTTAACTAAGTATTAAAATAAGATTCATTTAAGTCCAAAATAGCTTGCTCAAAATTGGACTATTTTGTTCCATCTTGATATACTTCTTGCGACACGGATTCTAACTCGTCGCACCAAACCCAATAAGCTTTTTCAATATCATCTATACTATCATCATGGAACAAAGAAGGAAGAGTTGCTGTCGCATAAATATAAAATGATTCCAGCGGTCCACAGTAAGCAATAGCGGTGTCAATTTTACTTGTGTCCATTGTGTATTGACTGGTATCACCTTCCACCAAAATAAGCTATTTAATATCATAGGTAATTGAACCGCTCATGTCAGGACCACCAACTAAAGATTCAAAAGCATTACGGTCAGCTGTACAATCAGAGCCATGCCAGCTGGTTGGAAGAGTTTCTAAATAAGAATTTAGCCGAGAATAAAATAAAGTTGAAAGCAAACTTACGGCTCCAGAATAATCTTCATTTTCTAACGCTTCACAAAATCCTTGCAATGTGTTGTAGATATCGGTGTTAAAAGTTGCATACTATTCACAATCTAACCAAATCTTAGTCCCAAGATTGGATAATTGATAACTAAAAGCGTTGGGATTATTATAATAATTTTCAAATTCTACTAAAAAATAATAATAAATTGTACACAAATGTTCTCCTGTTGATACTGTCCCTTTGGTCATTTCAGCGGCATAATAAGCCGTATAGAATTGTGCGTCATTGAAAAAAGTATTAGAGTCATCCTCATAAAGCCAAATGCCATCTTGTGAAAAATCAAAACAAGGATAAAAGTATAAAATTTTTTCTTCTGGAATTTCAGGCTGCGCATCGGGTTGTCCACTTGAGCCGCCGCCAGAACCGCTGGTGCTAACAGGTCCACCAATCCAAGAGCAAAGCTCCCCCAAATAATATCCTTGGGATATGGACTATTTGAGATTTTCATTTAGGGAAACATTAAAATATTGTGTGTAGAAATCCATGAGAGAAACTCTCCCATCATATTTTCCCTCCGTAGAGCAATCATCAATGGTTACCGTCAAAAAGGTTCCTCCGTTATTATACAATTTTGCCGCCACATCAATAAAATCAAATGAAATATTTGATACAAGAATATCAAGGTCACTTGTAATTGAAGTTGAACAATCAAACACAGTCCGTATTGCATAAGTCTCATAGCCATTTACCTTATCTTCACAATCTTCTGTGACGTTAATATAATAATTATCCCCATAATCCACAAAAGAATTCAAATTAGACCCTTGTAGACTTTGTGTTTGCCCACTTAAGTCAAATTGTAAATACGGAGTGTCATCTGATTTGAAGACAAAATAACAAGTACTGTTGTCATTTCGGTTATATATAATCATGCCGGGGTATTGTACTCGGTAATAATAATTTTTCATATAATTGCCCCATCTGACTTCTGGGACAATTACCAAATTGCTTTCCCCATATTCTCCCTTTAAATATTCTAAGCGGTTTTTAGCCACATTTTGGAGAAGCTTTTGAGATTCTTCCGACGCACCAATTGGCACAAAATTATCAAACTTCACATAAGGCATTGTTTCATCATTCCACATTGGAACAAATACGGTTTTAATGTCCGTATATTTTTTGTGTGAATTTAAAGCCGATGCCGCCCACAAATACGCAACGTTTTCCCATAATTGTATAAGTTCATCAAGTAATCCTTGTAACATTTGAACCAGCGGCGAGTCATCGTCAAACAAATATGCACAAAGTCCACTTAGCACTTGACCAATAACCCAAAAATTACGATTTAAATCTTCAACTTCAACTGTTCTTTCATACATTGGCATGATTAGCCGTAAATAGCGCTATAATACCGCTAAACCTTCAGTTTTAGTGTTGGTGTAATCACTTTCTTTTTCTCGGAAACGCGTAAATTGTAGGTTTTTAGCAGAATTCAGAATGCGTTCCATTCGGTCTTCCTTTCGGACGCCGATATAGCTATCACCATCGATATTAAACCACGGGCGCACATATGTTTTTGAGTAATCTAAAGTTCCGTCTTCGTTTTGTACATCGGGGTCAGTATTTTTGGAGTAATCAGGAGTTGGCATATCATCGAGGTCTAACGTGCCAAAATAATTTCCAGCGTCCCCGTTTATAATATCATCAACACGAAAGGCTGTTTTTTGATTGAAACCGTTTGAAATATTCCCATGAGTATCTTTTGCTGAGCCATCGGCATTGACTTCAACTCCTTCGGTTTCAGCGGAAGCGGCTCCAAAATTTTGTAGGTACAAATCTACTAGTGCGCCTAAAGACTCATTCCAATGAGTTTCACCATTAGGAAGCTAATCAATATACGCGTTAATGTAGCTAAAAATTGCGTTTAGGGCATCTTCATTGGATTCATAATTGCCAGACCATCTAAAATTATCTAAGTCGGCTCTATTATTGATATATTGCGCAACTGTTTCTTTCAAATGGTTGCCAAAATCACTCTCTCGGATAATGCCGCCATGTCCATTACAAACTTCTTGATTAGCCTCTGAGCTAATATATTCAAGCAAACCTTGCCAAAAATTTTGCATATCCTCTTTTAATCCATCAGTCGCCACTCCATTAAAATTATCAATATTTAAATATCCGTCTTTTGAATCTACAGAATCACCGTTTATAATATCATCTATAAATTGAAAAAAATCCGAATAATCTTTTAGTGCCATTATTTCACCTCCTTATGAATTTTCACGATATCAGCGTAAGCATAATCCTCTTGGTCTGCAATAATTCTGTGGAATTCATTCAGTCCAATTTGAATTGGAACTGTTCTTAAAATATTAACAGTGTGACCAATTTGTGAAAGATAACATTGCTCCATATATTTATTTCCATCATAATAATGGAATACTTTGGTGTAATACTCACGAATATCTTCCACCAAAGAATTAAATTCTTTTCGTGTTCCCGTGTACGCACAAGAATTTAACATTTCAAAAAGATAAAACCACGCCATTGTAAAATGTTGAACGGCGGACTTTGTGTCTTGTAACCCTCGTGCGGCGATAAGTGAATATGACCATATAGCGGCTGCCGCATAAGAAGAGGTCATAACTGTCTCAGGTGTCTGTTGAACCAAACTATCATTTCGATAATTATAAATGTAATGAGCCCGTTTTACCACTGCGACTTTTTTAGCGCACAAAGCTGCTGCCGTACAAAAGGCATTGTCTTCGTTTGTGCCGATGGGAGGAAAAGTCAATTGATTATCAGTCAAAAATTTACGTAAAAATAATTTGCCATGACAATCTGTATTAGTTAAAGGTAAATCTTGGTCTCCTCTCTTCACAATACTATACACCATTTCCGTATCTCTTTTTTTAATAATTGGCGCTAACAATTGTGCTAAAAAACTTTCCTCCAAAAATTCATCATCTGCATCAAGAAAAGTGACATATTTCCCCGACGCTTTCTCTAATCCATATTGTTTTGCCATTCCCGCACCACCATGTTCTTTTAGCTTATATTTGTGTAACATCAAATC
>JAJQAI010000150.1 GCA_021203915.1 Prevotella sp.
TTATCATCCTACATTTCATGAAACTTATATTACTAGTCGTAGGTATGGTTATTTTGCAAAGCCTGGAGAGTTATTAACAGTTCACTGTCATGTTATAGATAAACGTACAGAATTACGTGTACCTGTTGGTATGGTTTCATGCTACATTGGTGGTTATCATGTTGATACGTTAATGATAGAACAAAGTGGTGAAAATGAGCCTGCTAGTGTAACATTCACTTTCAGAGTACCTTATTTCATATCACTGGGTGAACATGATTTAATATTTGAATATCATGGTATACACGGTTTTAACCCTTGTAAACAGTCCTTTGCTTTTTACGTCGTTGATAAATTACCGACTTACACTACCTTTGAAGATGAGAGCGTTTACACAGCTGGAGTTGGAGAAGATCCTTTAACAATACATAACAAAGTCAGAGATTATAATGGAGTAGGAGCAGAATTTGGAGAAATAGAATATACGATAAGTGACATAGATGACTCAGTATTACGTATAGACAATCCGATAATCTATTATAATAGTGAAATACTTGATCCTACAATACCTATAACTACTATAAAATCTGTATCAGAGGAAACAGACAGGTATGTGTTTGAACTGAGTAGAATGGTTCATAGTGGAGAAATTATTAAACTAGTTAGCAGACTTGACGTAGTACTTGACAAACTACTTGTAAGATATGTTAATGGACAATACCGTTTAGAACATACAACCGATCGTATGAATAGTAGAACTACATTGAGGTTAATGTAATGGCAACTGAGGAAGATAATTCAATAAAAAAATGGAAAATCGATGAGAAAGCAGAAGTCGAAGATGGAGACGCAGAGATCACATTTGACATCCCAGAAGACGTAGACACTATGGGAGAACACATAATAACCGCTGAATACTTAGAAAACTGGAAATACCGTTCTAGCAGTGCAGATAGAGAATTGTATCTTGGATATCATACATACGTACATTGTCCTGTCATATACATTTACAAATCACAGCTTAAAAATCTTGAACTAGTAAGTAACCTGTTCAGTAATAACAAGCCAGTAACTGGATGTAGTGGTAAATTTAAGATCAATAAGACTACTGTTAGTGATAAAGTACCAATAACAGATGGTCATGCTAGTTTTGGCTATGATGGTTCAAAACTAGGAGGTAAACCTCTTTACATGTTTAAAACTGCTGGAAAGGTTAGTGCAGATATTAACCCAGGCGAGAGTAATCAAGCAGAAATAATAATACAAGACATAGAAACAAGATACACAGCTCTAGTAGTTTCAGTCCCTACAATAATGACAGGTAATAATCAAGAAATGCCTATCCTCGCACGTGTGTATAAATTATTACATAGTAGTGTTATAGATGAGTCAGATATACCAAAAGGAGGTACTATAACCTTTTATCTAGCATTACCAGGCTCTGATAGTGCTATGACCAATAATGAACTCTACTATCTTGGAATGGCAGATATTACTACTAGCGGTTATGCTCAAATTACTGCTAGTGCAGATATTGTAACAGGGGTTTATACTATTATAGCAGTATACGATCCTCCAGAATGGAGTGCAAAGTACGTTCAAACTGTTGGTAGTGGTACTTTATACTATAGTGATACACTTATTAAGCCTAACATTACTACTGATCAAAGATTTGTTTATAATGAAGGAGATAGTGTTAGTGCATCATTTACTAGTGATGTACCTTTAACAGGTACTATTGAACTGTACATTGATGATCAAATAGTTGCATCAACCAAAGTATCAGAAGATAGTGGTTTAACATTTGACTTTGATATTCCTTCTAAACCCTCTACTGAAAAGTTATGGGCTTATCCAGGTGTGCACTTAATGATGATCCGTTATAAAACTAGTGATGGTTATATTCATGAATACTACTTTGACTTCATAATACGATATGATACGGAGGTAATGCTTGAACATCCTTATGGATTCTTAGATAATCCCTCCTATATATCATATCAATATCGTTGGCTTTACTTTCATGTATTAAACCTTAACCTTACTACTGACGAGCATACTGTTTATGTACCTAGTGGTGATATGTATATTAGCATGTACAGATCTAGACCTATCCTTAGTCTTAGTACTGATGATTTGTTAATGTTTAATAATGATGAGACTGCTAGCTTTACATTTACTACTGACATTGAGGTTACAGGGACTTTTAAATTCTGTCTTGATGGTGTAGAAATTCATAGTATGGATGTTGATGGTGTTACAAAGGTTACACCAACTTTCATAGTACCGAATAAATCTCATAGTTATGCTTATCCAGGTGAACATACATTCACTATTAGTTATACACGTTCTAGTGATGGTAAAACAGTTTCATGGGATTATCGTTGTATTATAAGGTACACTACTCAACCAAGCCTTGTAAGGCTTTATAATGAGAATGGAAATCCTGTAACGGTTAAATATCCAGATAGAACACTTTATACAGAGGGAAACCCTCTTGACTTGCTTGTTGATAACATAGATGATCCAGACCTCTTAGTACAGGGAAATTTATACCTTAGTTTCTTTGCTTTAACAACAAACAGATCTCCAACTTACACTTGTACTGATGATCTTATAATTAACAATGATGAGGTTAGTAATCTTGCATTTGAGGTAGATCTAACATTAGCTGGTACTTTAACTTTATACATTGATGAGGTGGAAGTAGAACAGATCTATATTGATGGTTCAACATTTACTACAACATTCATTGTTGAAAGCACTACTGATAGTAGTTCTTACAGGTATCCAGGTGAACATACACTTAAAATTCTTTACACTGATGCAGATGGATGGCAATTTGTTTCAGAGATGGATCTTAGAATTCGTTATAATGTTGACTTATCAATAACCAACCTTACAAAAGATGAGTCTACAGGTGTTACAATAATAAATAGCTACGACGAAGCCCCTGTTCTTTCATTTCTAGCATGGAATAGAGAATTAGACGAGCCAGTTGGTAAAGGATTTATAGAAGTAGAATTTAAACAAATTGAAAAAGGTACAGATGATACAGGTGATGATGAGCCAGATACACGTAAAGCTGTAGACGTATCAGTTAAAGATGTTGATGCTTTAATTGGAGATATTGCTACAATTGAAGCAGATGTAACAAGTGAAGGAGAACCTGTAAATGAAGGTACTGTAACATTTACAATAGAGAAATAAGTTCAATAATAGAAAAATGATAAAAAAGATAAAGTGGAGGATAAATAATATATGGCATCAGATGAGGCAAGTATTGAAAAACTAGACGGAACTGTAATAAAAAGGAGTGAACTTGTACAGCAAATGATAGCATATTATAAGGAAGCATACCAACAAGAATTAACAGACGTATGCGACCTTAACGAAGGCTCAGAGATGCGTACACTCCTTGAAAGTATATCTGTCGACTTATTTGACATCTACTATCAAGATTATGAGTTAAGTAAGCAGAAATTTGTTAAATATGCTACAGGGCAGTATCTAGACCTGTTAGGATGTGAAGCACACCTTACACGTAAAAACAGCACCTCCGCCGAGGGACAAGTAACTTTTACAGCCAGTACAGTTTATGGAAGCTCTCAAAAAATAACTAGCGGTACAATTTTACTACATAACGAAAAAGGATATGAATACGTGTTAAAGGATAATGTTACCATTAAAAGTGGTGAAACAACTGCTGTAGGTAATATTATCAGTAAAATACCAGGTAAACGATATAATGCAGATAGTTACACTATAACCGCATTTGCAAATACTGGATCAGTACGTAATAATCTTAAAGTAACAAACAACACTCCAATAACTGGTGGAAGTGATGCAGAAACTGACGCAGAATTCAGAGAAAGAATTCTAAATGCAAAAAGAGAAAGAGCTTATGGTACAATCCCCGCATATCAAAACCTTGTATATCAATTAGATCAAGTTCATGACATCCAATTTGTAAACCCAGAAAATGTAGAACATTACGTTTATGATAACTCTGTAGTATCTGAAAATGAAAACGACAAACTGGTCAGATGTACAGATTGTACAAGAGTAGTTTATGTTAATGCAGAAAGTAAACCATGTCCAGACAGTGTTGTAGAAGATGTAGAGTATACTTTAACTTTACAGACTAATCTTGTTATCGGACATGAGTTTCATGTAGAAAAAGCAGAATGTTATGACATCTATTTTTATGTTAGCTTATACCTTGAAGATGGTGTAAGTAGTGTATCTCAATCCGATGTTGTTGAGGCCATTAAAGCATACATGGATGGTGGAACTGTTGAAAAAGATGCAGATACAAAGCGAATATACCCAGGACTAAATATAAGAGGAAGTATTGAAAAGAAAAGACTTATAGAAGCTATAGAATATGTTCCTGGTGTTGATCAAGTAGATCATATTATGAGAATGCGTTATAATACTGATTTACCTACCGATTCTAAGAAATGGGAATGGCCATCAGATGATTATGGTACTTATACTGATTCTGATGGTTATTTCTATACTTGTGTAAATGGTGGTGATAATGAAAGTGTTAAAACTGATTACTGGGGAACTAGAGAGTTTAATACTATTGACTTTAAAAGTGGTGTAGTAGGTCGTTTTGCTCCTATGTATGAAGCAGATGGCTATGATATTGATGGAGAAACTGGTGGTAGTTCACACCAGATAAAACTAGAATTTGTATAAAACGGGGGATTGTTAATAAATGCCTAATCGATGGAATGCTATTGTTAGACGTTTACATGAGGAAAGCGGGCTTCAATATCCTCAAAACCGTGTAAGACTTATTCTTGAAGCTTGTATTAATGGAGGTTTAGATGATCTTGAAGCTGTAATTTGGACAACCATTTTTGCAGGTTTCCTTCAGACTTGTACAGGTAAATATCTTGATCTTCGTGGTGAAGAGATTGGTCTTTCAAGAAGGAGTAATGAATCAGATGATGAGTATAGACAGCGATTATTTAATGCTTTATCATACTATCTTAGTGTAAGATTTATAAAATTTTATGGGTTACAGTAATAACAATAACCGCGCCCAAAAAACAGGAGGAATGAACTTTTACGTGATTATCATTTAAAAAAAAAAGGCGTGGGGTGGTGTGGGGG
>JAJQAI010000089.1 GCA_021203915.1 Prevotella sp.
GTATAATATGTGCCTCTAGAAAAAGATTTTACATAGGTACATAAAGCTCCCTTCGCAGTTGTAACTGTGGTTATGGGGGTGGTTGTATCTATAGCTGTAGTTACAACTGTGGGGGTGGTTGTATTTATAGCCGTAGTTACAACTGTGGCTGTGGTCGTAGTCGTAGTTGTAGTTGTAACATCAATACTTGTGGTAGTCTCAGTCCATACTGTTCCTATTGTCACTTCAGGATTGCACTAAATACATTTGCGCCCACACTCAACATATCCATTTTCGACTACAGTCATAGAATCATCATAAAAATCACAATTATTATAATGGACTCTATGAGAATTTTTGTTAAAAGCTAAAAATGTTGTAGTCTCCGTCTCTGTTGTTGTCGTTGTCGCAATCGTAGCGGTAGTAGTAGTAGTAGTAGTAGTAGTAGTAGTAGTAGTAGTATCTGGCGCAATCTCTTCTGCAGAACTTAAATAAAGCCCCAACTCATCTATAGAATGTTTGTTTTTTGCAATAAAATGAATTTCTCCCCAATCTTTCCCTTCGGCACCTAAGCTCGAAAGCGGTGCAATCAAAATCACAACAAAACCTACACAAATCACTCGAAAAATATTTTGTAAACAATTATTCATCATAACCTCCTTATTTTTTTCTATTTAGCGTAGAAAAATTACGGCACATTATGTATGTGAATATTTCATCAAAATTGCACAATTTTTTTTTCATTCCCCTTATTTTTTTTCTTACGTGCTCGCATATCACACCAAAATAAGGATTTTTGTGCCCTTGTCGCCGCGACATAACACACTCTCCGCTCTTCGGCATTGTATGTTTTAGCGCCTATCACAACGACGTTTGGAAACTCAAGCCCTTTTGCTGAATGTATTGTCATAACCTTTACTTTTCCAGAAGTTTTCAACACTTCCTCTAGCCCTTCGGAGGAAAAATCTCCTCTATTTATTCGTACGTATGGAATTTCAAATGTATCCAATATACCACAAAGTGCCACAATATTTTCATTCGTCCGACACAAAAATGCCCAATCTTCATAAGGAGTAGTTATTTCATTGGTAAGCACTTCCATTATCGAAATCCCAACCTCAAGTATGCCATTGGGCAAATGTGGAGTTGCATCGGGACTAAGAACGTCATCCATCCCATGCAAAAACTCTTCCGCATATTGTATGAAATTACTTGGATTACGAAAATTGTCTAATAAATAATACTTTTTCCACTTATGGCTTTTTGCTAAACCACGCAAATAAGTCGAAAAATCTTCTTTGTGTTTAAAACCATAAATCGCTTGGCGGTCATCTCCACAATAAAATCGGTTTTTTGCAGGAATCTTTTGAAAAAAAACAAATTGTATTCTGTCAGTATCCTGAACTTCATCCACAAATAAATAGTCTACTGGTTCATAATACTTTTCTGCAATCAGTATTGCTCTACTAATAATTTTGTCGAACTCTTCATCCTCAATGTCACCTGAAGTATCTATTCCAGCATTGTGACAAATTTTGTTAGCATATGCATGGACGGTACTGATTTGAACTGATGACTGCCCCGTCTTTGTGATTCTGCGCCTCATTTCATCGGCAGCTTGATTTGTGAAAGTGAAAGCAACAATCTTCGATGGATCTGCACCCATATCATCAATTAAATGATTGATGCGAGCTACCAAAGTGGCTGTTTTCCCCGCAGCAGCACAGCTTAAACATAGGATTTGTGGCTCCGTAGCATAAACAACTTTCTTTTGGGCTTCTGTTAGTTCCATAGTGAAACCTCCTTCCTTCAATTGTGTTATTACTATACTACAAAACAAAAGGAAAGTCAAATATTTTACTCAACTTTTTTCACTAAAATTTTTCCCTTTTGGATTGTGTTATTACTGTAACACAAAACAAAAGAAAAGTCAAATATTTTACTCAATTTTTTTTCATAAAAAATTTTCCCTCTTGAATTGTGTTATTACTATACCACAAAACAAAAGGGAAGTCAAATATTTTACTCAATATCAAATTCTTTTGCTACGTAAAGCTTTTCATCTTCAGTGAGGAAGAATCCAGAATCTCCGTTTTCAAGATATTTGATAGAATCTGAAAGAGACATAAAGTTGTCTGCGTAAGTTAAACGGGAATCAGACAGGCTTGTTAGGTCATTGATAATATAATATTCTCCAGAGCCAAAAGATTTTAATGTGCTCAAATCAAAACCTGTACGCCAATCTTGTCCACTTGTGTGTTTTATTAAACCTGAAAAATCTAATATCTATTTTGGAGTAACGGCTAAATTTGTCCCATCATAATTACAAGCGTAATCACTTGGCACCAAAAAAGCCATATCTATTGCGTCATCATTCAAAGAATGCATGTAAATTAAATAGTTGATGCGGATGTAAAATTGTTCATATAATGACGCTTCATCCTCAGGACTATATAATTCAAACTAAGTCATTTGACTATAATACTTATTGTTCACAGTATCATACCCATAATACTCATACCAGTCTCGAGCATTGAATACAAAATCAGAACGTTCAATTGTTTGCCCCTAAAAAGTAACCACAAGACCGCCGTCTGTGCTTGCGTGATATACGTCATATCTTTGCAGATTAGAGCCATAAACTAATCCCGTGCTCGTGTAATAACGATATCCTAATTCATAAGGACCGTAAACATTATAGCCCTCAATACTATTTGAGCCTGCTGTCGCAATAACTAAACTTTTATCTACGTCATAAGCTGATTCACTACTCAAAAGATTTACCAAAGCTTTGCCGCCGCTTGTCAAAGTACCATCTGCGATATTGGCTCTCCGTGCTGTTTCATCATCTGCAGGAGCGGCAATAATTTTACCAAAATACAAACCGTTGAATATTGGCTTTTCACCTTCTTCTGCATAATAACTTGCAACTTCGCCCATATACAAAGCTTGGTGTGTTACTGGTTGAGCAATACAATTGTGGTCCTCTAATTCCAAAACAGGTGCTTCTTCAACCAAGTAATTCATTTTACAATAAATGATTTGGTTCTCTTCATCAATTCCCATTTGAGTGCCAAAACCTGCATTGTCTTCAAGCCCAACTCTGGCAATTTGATAAGCATTTAAATCTTCATTGCGAATCATTGCCGACGCGTCATAAATGTCGATGTAAAAATTAGTGATTTTAATATCATCTATGGTTAAATCGTATTCAACGTGTGGAATACATCTTACCGCCCCATAATACAAATTACTATCTTCCTCGGGGTCGGGCGGATTATCGCAGGGAGAAAATGTTGTATAACCATAATCCTCAATACTAAATGCGCCAATTAAAGACTCTAAGCGATTTAACCCTGAAGCCGCCCAAATAGAAGAAGGATGGTCATGCAAATTGCCCACAAAAAAACTGTCATCAACTTTTGTGTCAGCCAATTTATGAAGGGTGATTGGACATCCATTAATATAATAAGTTTTGGGGTCAATGTTTGTGCCCCAAGATTTATTTAAGTCTTTTTGCAAATGCATTCTAATGCTATATGTTTTCCAAGTGTGCGTGCCGCAATGATAACAAAAGATTTCAGGATAATATTCACAAGCATAGAAATTTTGACGATAATTCATAAGACGCTGATGTGCAATAATAATCAAGTTTTCATTGGGATATTTGTCTGCATATGACTTGCAGCGGCGCAATGTATCCCCGTTTTGAGTGTTGTAAATACCAAAATAAGACCCCGTGCTAATAAAACCATAATAGCGGTCTTCTAAAGAATTTTCAAATCCGTCAAATTTGCGCCAAGGTCTTTCTTCATCATTTGGCAATGGGATATCCAAAACTCGAACAGTCGGTGTTGCTTTTTGGCTAGCGGCCGCCACCTCAATCCACAAATAAAGAATATTTTCCCAGAGTTGCACAACTTCATCTGCCATTTGTTTTAAAAGGGAAGGAATGGGAGCGTCATCATCAAACAGAAAATTGCTAAGTCCAGCAATCACTTGAGCAATAACCCAAAAATTGCGGTCCAAATCTTCAATTTCTACTCTTCTTCCGTATTGCGGCATCAGTAATCGAAGCCATTTACCAAGTGCCGCACTATTTTTAACAGGGTCATCCAATATTAAAAGATAAGGTACTCTAAATCCTTGTTCTTCGCAAAACTCTTTATAAATTTCCCCAAAGGTGACTGCATTATTTGGAGAAATTGAAATTGAAACCAAACCATTCTTTGAGCCATCCGTGTTATATCTTTCTGTAATTGTCATTTTGATGTTGTATTTGGATTCTATTGTCTCTTGATTATCTATACACCATTGTACAAAAAGTATTGTGTGGTAAGCAGAGTCTTCCAAATCCAAATCTTTTCCGAAAAGTGCCGCTACATAATCATAATAATATTGCAATTTTATTGACTCATCAGCAGACGTGGCGCCTAAACGGGCGGCGATTCCATTGACCGCAGTTTGAAGATAAGAAAGCGTGTATGTTCCTGCCTACTGCAAATATTCTTTCAAATAGTCATAAGCTTCTTGAATTGTGGAATTGTCATAAAATGCTTTTTTTAACTTATTGCCCTCTTCATCATAAAGAGCATAAAGAGTTTGCAGCATGCGCTAATCATTATAATTAAAACTTTCGGCACCAGCATTCAAAGAAGAGTCAACCTAAGCGGTTACAGTATCATCTCCCGTAATGTCTGGGTACAAATAATACTTTGTATAACCATATTCATCATAGGCTCCTTGTCCATCAATTTCCATTTGGTCTTGTGTGTGCGTATATTGCATTTTATGGCGATTGCGCAAAATGTCATTTACACTATCGTGCCCCCTGACTTCACTGAATGTATCTCCGTCCATGTTAAACCAAGGCTCAACCCAAGGTAATTTCACAAAAGACAGGCCCGCATTTGCATTTTTGAGATGTGCTCGAGTGAACAAAGAGCCCCCAATTGGTGCATCTTCTACACTATCACTTTTAAAATGATTGTAGAAATATGCCAACATCTCTTGAACAGATTCATTCCAAAAACCTCCGTCGCTATCTTCACCCGTAATCACTTTTGCGAGCGCATCAAAGATGTAACTGACATAGAGG
>JAJQAI010000307.1 GCA_021203915.1 Prevotella sp.
TATTTTATAGGCTAATACTTCTCATCCCTTATGACTTATAATGGCATTTATAAGTCCAACGATATTATTTGTTAGCACCTCATCCTCACCGCAAGCAATACGTATTACAGGATTTGAGATGTTATTTGTATTTACAATAACGGTATAATCATGAATAACTGTGTCTTCTTTATTAGAGGCTACTGTTTTCTTTCCTGCCGTGGCTGCTCCAACCGCCGCACCTATACCGCCTGTTAAAACTCCACCTACAACAGCCCTTCCCAACATGCTACCTGTGGAGGTTTTGGTCTTTAATTCGGTTTCACCTTTTATTGTTCGCTTATTGTCAGAAAATGTACAACTCAATATATTACTATAAGGGTACATGTTCCCACATAGCCATACCTTTTTTATATCATGGAATACAAGGATAGAATTCTCAAGAGAATTTTCTACTACGGATATTTTATTAGCAATCATGCCATACTGAGCTTCCATATCGGCAAGGTCACTTTCATATTTTGCCTTAGCTTTTGCTCTTTTTTCTTCTAAAATTTTAAGTTCTTCTTCTTCCTTAAGTTTATCTTCTTTTGTAGATAAATTCGCATAATAAAACCACATCCATAGGCACACAACCACAATAGCAATTTCGGCTATTAGAATAATTGTGCTTATAGTTTCACGGCTTTCATAAGAATACTTGAAAGGTGGACAAATCAAGTCTAGAATAAATCCCCTAAAGTCGCTAAATAAAAAAATAGCACCAAAGAAGATAGCGCCCAAAAAACCAATGAGCATTTTATTATCGCTTTTCATAATACTTGCCCTTCTTGTAACAACATCGCAAATATACAAAAAAATCACTAACTATAAAGAAAACCGCAAATACAAAAACAACCCTTTGTCTTAAAAAAAATACTATCTTTGTACGGTAAAAATTATGTGATTCAGAGCAATAAAATACCCCAATTCAAGGCCTCAAAAATCAAGTTTGCTTGCACATTTACGTGCACATAAAATTTTCAAAATTTGTAACTTTCTGAAATTAATATACTTAGAGCTTTTTGATGCACGCCTGGAACGCGTGCATCTTTAAAAGGATTTAGAGGTTTAAATCCTCCTCTTTCCATAAGGAAATATAAACGAGAAAGCGTTTTGGGGCAGATTCACAGCTTGGAAAAGTTGGAAAATTTAGGTAATAAAAAGCAAATTTGGGTAAAAATACTTGCACATAAAAAAGGAAGACTGCAAGTTGCAAAAATCCTTCTTCCTCGCCACCTCTTTCTCTTTTTGTAATTCCCAAGATTTTGCTTATTTTTGTTGCCTAATGACAGAATCAAAAATATGCAGATAATAAACCGAATAGATGATTTCGACTTTATAGCTGACCCCACAGAAGATTTAAAACTCCAAGTAGAAGATTTCTACAAAATGTATGGTCGAAAGCCCGATGTCGAAATTGAGGATAAGAATATCACCATTACTTTCTCTAATGAGGTAGAAAAAAAGATAAAGGAAGATGCCCCTAGAAACTATTCCACATACTACTATGGACTAGTTTGCTTTTACAAAAATTTAGGTGTTTATAGGGAGGCTTTCATTAAAAGCATTGAAGCCCTTAAGTATTCCGTTGACCGCCCAAAATTTCCTGGTGTTAAAGAAAAGATACAAGACTTAACCTTTTCCCTTTCACGCAGGATAACACTCGATACTGATATTCCGTCCACTATTAATACCCTAAAGGAAGACATAGCAGAAAAACTTGAACTTCCGCTAGATATTATACAAGATACAAGTATGTCTCTTGCAGGAAAGCTAGAGTACGCTCCAACATACGGTCGTGGCAAACATATCCTTTATTACAACCAAAAACGCAATTCGGTTTTGCATACCATCCTTCATGAGTTAACGCACCTGGAGATGAACAACGCGGCTGCAAGAAGGGGTAAGAATATGATTTTTTATTTCTCCCAAGCTCAATACGAGATATTCCGCAATCGTCATAGTGACTTTATCAAGGACTTAAAAGAAAAGAGGGGAGTAGTGCGTAGCCAACAAGTCCGTAGGCTCTTTGAAGGGTATAACCTTTGTCTTCTTAATACTCCGCTTGACCTTTTTGTCGAGTGGAAGATTTTCAACAAGTATACAGCTCTTCAACCCATACAATTTTAGGCTCTTGTGACGCAAAATACTAATAATATTAATTCTCTTAAGAGGGTAGCTCAAGATAGTGTTTTTCCAATAGATATGCTTTCTAACGTCAAAATCTGTAACATGGTTTCCGCTATGCTCCTACGTGATTTATACGCATATGATAGCATTGATGAATACCACCCCACGAAATACGAAAAGACCATAGCAAAGGATCTATATGATAAATTCCGCTCATACGTTAGTGGTCGCCTTTTGCCAGGAGTTGAATATTCATACGTGAATTACTTTATCTCCATTTGTAATGCCAAAGACTACGTTATAAAGGAAAACGAAGAAGACTTTGTTCAAGCCCACAAAACTGTCGAGAAAGATAAGAAAGTAGAAAAATCCAATAAAGAATTCCGCAGTCAGCCGAAAGACGGTGAAAACACTTTTTTGACAATGCGGATGGCAATATATATGCTTTCTGCTCTTAATTATTTTGAGGGGATTCATCCAAACGAAATTAGAAGAATAGCCTCTGATATTGCTCGGCTTGGTATTCATAGAATAGACCCTGATAAATCAGGCTACAGGGTTAATTCCATTATTGGTAAAGAATTTGGTGGTTATGAGCTACTCGCTTATTATTATGTTAGTTGGGCGCAAGTCTTTCCACACGAACTTGAAGCCAAAAATTTGCCGTTTTCCAAAGCCTACGCTCTAGCCTTGCAAATGTATAAGGGGAAGAAATAGCTAACCTTTAATCATAAAAAAGGTGTCTCGCGACACCCTTGGGAACGTAAACCTTTAAAAAAATTTCTTATGCTTAGAAAGAAATATTGTGTTCCCAAGTGCAATAGGTAATACTTTTTTTTGTTGACAAAAAAAGTGGACATCTCACGACGGCCACTTGAATCAAAATGAAACATATTTAAACTTTTAAATACGTCCGCAACCGTGAACATCTCGCGATGGTCGCCGACACATTAGCGAAGTCCAATATCAGGAAAACATTGCATATATTATTTTCCAAGATATGAAAGTCTTATTTTGCGTTTAATCGCTTCAAGGCTTCTTTTGCATCCTTATATCCTTGTTCTGCTGCTTTACGATACCATTTTACGGCTTCAGTTGAGTCTTTTTCAACTCCATTACCGTTATTATAGCAAGTGCCTAAATTATATTGTGCAGTATCGTTGCCTTGTTCTGCTGCTTTACGATACCATTTAATGGCTTCAGTTAAGTCTTTTTCAACTCCTTTGCCTATGTCATAGCAATAGCCTAAATTACATTGTGCAAGTGCATATCCTTGTTCAGCAGCCTGGCGATACCACTTAACAGCTTCGGTATAATCTTGAGTCACCCCATCGCCTTTGTCATAGCAATAGCCTAAATGATATTGTGCTTTTGGATATCCTTGTTCAGCGGCTAATTTCCACCATTTTACTGCTTCAGTATAGTCTTTTTCAACTCCGTGTCCTGCAGCATAACACACACCCAACTCACATTGGGCACGAATATTTTCGTGTTCAGCCGCCTTTTTATACCACTTAACAGCTTCTGCATAATCTAGCGGAAAACCTTGTGCATTGGCATAGCATAACCCCAGACAACATTGGGCATCAGCATTCCCATGTTCTGCGGATAATTTAAGCCATTTAATAGCTTCTGAAAAATCTTGAGTAACTCCCTCGCCATGGTAATAGCAAACGCCAAGATTGTATTGCGCCTTTGCATCTCCTTGTTCTGCTAATTTCATTAAATCTTCTATTCTAGTGTCAGGAGTTTGAGAATAAGCCATAGTTGCTACAAAGAGCAACGAAAGAAATATTATTTTTTTCATACGTATTATTTTTTGTTGTTGATACTATTGTACAAAGATAGCAAAAAAAACGGCAACCATCTCACGATGACCACCGTAAATAAACTATGTCTAAATCAAGTATATTATACGCCTACAAACAAAAAAAATCAAATTCAGAATTTTATAACACTTGAGTGAGATATAGACACTCTAACTTATACTTATGCGATTTTCTTTTTTGCCCGTTTGGAAATCTTTCAACCTATTGAATATCAGAGAGTTTATGCATTCTCCCTTTCTTAAAAGAGACACAACGTCTTGAAGGTCGTTTAGAGGAGTATTATGAGAATGGTCAAATAAAGGCGCGTTCTAATTACAAGGATGGCAAAGCGGAGGGTCTCTTGGAACTTTGGTATCCAAATGGTCAACCCCAAGAGCGTTGTAATTATAAAGACGGTAAAAAGGACGAGAATTCTCTCATTGACAATTTAATAGAGATGGTCAACTTAAATATTGCAGAATTGATTATAAAGACTACAATTCATTTTCTGACGATAATATAAAAAAACTTGAGGATATATATATTAAAGCCCTTAAAAACAAACAAATTTTAGTTACATCTACTAGAGGTCATCAGGATGTTTTTAGAATTTCCGATATCCAACTTCAGCAAGAAGGCAACAAATTTCCTCTAAAAGTAACCCTTAAAGGAGCGGGAATCAGACTTTCTTGCAATACCGACAAAGATGTTTTAGTCGATGGGTTATATAAGAATACTTTTAATTTATCCCAAGACGAGTTCTCGAAGTCAGCACGTGATTTTAAAATAGGTATTCATCGTTAAAATTTTAATAATGCCAAATTTACAAGAGCAACCACAAGGTATACCAAATATTTCTTCAGAAGGCTTATCTTCATTTGATATAACTAAAACGCAGATGCAAGGTAAATTTTTGGGGTTCTTTACCTAAAAAGTTTTTGCCCTTGCCTTATAGAAAAAAGTGGATTTTTGCTAACTTTGCAAGTAACCTATAAAGAGAGAAAAATAATCCATATGAGAACCTTAAGAATAATCGGAATGGCCATCGTAGCCATTGTT
>JAJQAI010000303.1 GCA_021203915.1 Prevotella sp.
TTTCCACATTCCCAAATATCTAAATTTGAAATTCTTACCTTTTGCTGAGGGGAATTGGCTTCTTGAGTCAACACGTGAACGAAGATGCTCTACGATTCTATTATAACAATCAAGTCCAGAGGTTGCCTTACAGTTTATAACCACATGTGTGTCTCTATATTCATGCTTGCCAGTAATTGGTACTAAAACAACTCTTTTAAAATCTAAAGAGCCCTCATACCATCCGGGTCTTTCCTCATTAAGGTGAGCTAAAATAGGGGATACTGTTTCTTTATAATCATCTATAGAAGAAGCATTGGATCTAAGAGCTTTTTTTTGCTTAAAATCTGACATAGTCCTAGCCTCAGTTTTTATTATTATGAAATATATTCTAGGACGAATTTTGTAACGCTTTGGATAATAAACATCGCTTGCAACATAGGCCCTTATATCCTCTTCGAGTTCTGGGCTCATCCCAATTTCATCAATAGATGCTAAAAAATCAATAGCTTGCTCAATAGTGGAAACTAGTGTTTCCTTGTCAAAATACCTGATGTATAAATTCATTAGTTTAATCTTTGATTTTCTAAGGTGTTAGAAAAGCGAGCGGAAAACGGGACTCGAACCCGCGACCCCGACCTTGGCAAGGTCGTGCTCTACCAACTGAGCTATTTCCGCGAAAAATAATCAAAAAAAAGGTGAAGAGGAGGAGACTCGAACTCCCACGAAAATAAATTCACTACCCCCTCAAAGTAGCGCGTCTACCAATTCCGCCACCTCTCCAACAATTGTGGTTACTTTGGATAAATGTGCCCAGAACAGGACTCGAACCTGCATGCCGTAAGACACACGCACCTGAAACGTGCGCGTCTACCAATTCCGCCACCTGGGCAAAATTAAATGAAAGGTAAAGCCTTCTTAGTAGTTATTTTATCCAAAATATAAGAGCGGAAAACGGGACTCGAACCCGCGACCCCGACCTTGGCAAGGTCGTGCTCTACCAACTGAGCTATTTCCGCGAAAAATTCCTTAAAATCCTCTTAGGAAGCATTTCTCCAAATGCGGTGCAAATATACAGACTTTCTCTCAAAGAGACAAAACATTTTTGCCTTTTTTCTTTGATAGTTTCAAAACCAGTATGATTTTAGTCCATACGGGTTTTGTAGTCGTTATAATCGAAGTCTCTAAGGATTTCTATCTTCCCATCAAGATGCTCTATGGCAATCATTGGGTGAGAAATGCCATTAAACATATTAGTCTTGACTGTTGTATAATGCAGCATATCTTTAAAGATTATTACGTCTCCAATTTTGAGTTCATCTTTAAAGACCCACGTACCCATGTAATCACCAGCAAGGCAAGAATTTCCGCCAATTCGATATGCATTCTTTTTAGTAATATCTTCTTTAGAGGCATCCGAGGGGAGTATCTTGGCTCCAAGAATTTCAGGCTTATAAGGCATTTCAAGGCAGTCTGGCATATGACAAGAGAAACTTACATTTACTATGGCTGTCTTTATTTGGTGATTTTCAACTATGTCTACAACATGTGAAATTAGATTTCCAGTTTGCCATGCAAACGCACTTCCTGGTTCCATTATAACCTTAAGATGAGGAAATTTTTTCTTAAAGTCTTTAAGGGTATTAATAAGTAAATCTTTGTTGTATCCCTGACGCGTAACTAAATGTCCGCCACCAAAGTTTACCCATTTAACTTGATTGAAAAGGTGGGAAAATTTTTTCATGATTTCATTAAGTGTGCGAGAGAATTCCTCTGCTTGACTCTCGCAATGACAATGAAAATGTAGACCTTCAATATCAGAGGGTAATTCCTTTGATAAGCAAGAAGCTAAAACACCAAATCTAGAACCCTTTGCACATGGATTATATAGCTCTGTAGAAATTTCTGAGTACTCTGGATTAAGGCGCAGCCCTAAGCTTATATCTTTATTTTCTCTTTTTACCCGCTCATGAAAACGAGCGTATTGAGTTAGAGAGTTAAAGGTTAAGTGGCTTGAATAGCGTGAAATCTCATCTATCTCATAATCTGTGTAAGCAGGAGAATACGTCAGAGCCTTACTACCAAAGGCTTCGTAAGCAAGACGCGCCTCATTTAGTGAACTAGCCGTGGTAGATGTTATATATTCTTTAAAGATAGGAAAGGTTTTCCATAGAGCATAGGCCTTAAAGGCTAGGATGAATTCTGTATCCGTCTTAGATGCTATTTCACTAATAAGAGAAAGGTTAGCTCTAAGCCGAGCCTCTTCTAGTACGTAGCAAGGACGTTGAAGATTATTTAGTGCTTTAATGTCCATACTTTATGAAAAAATAAAAAGCGGATTACCGGCCATACTTTTTTCCTTAAACGACTGATAATCCGCGTTTTTTAAGTTTATCTATTTTTAAAAGTGATAACCCAAGGTAAGAAGTAATTGATGACGATCATTATCCACCTTTATAGAGTTACAAATGTTATTATCTGAGCTGCTAGCATCAGAGGCGTAATAATTCATGAATGGACTATAATCTCCATTTTGTGCACAATATTGATATGCTAGGTCAATGGAAAAATTACTTATGTTATAACCCACACCACAGGTGAAACGATTAGAACCACTCCAGTTTGTGTAGTCAGTTTCTGAGGCATAGTATGTGCCAGGAGAATTGATGGTTCCATCCTTATATCCACTCTTACGATACATCGGGGACTCATAGTTGTATCCAACTCTTACGGCAAGATTATCAAAGATCTTCACCTCAGCTCCTAGTTTAAAGGTGCTAACACCACGAAGAGTTTCTTTTGTATGGTGATTCATTGCTCTATCAGAAGAACTTGTATCGTAATAGGTGTCATAATACCAATCATATCCACCACCAGTGTTTACACGTGTGTCTAAATGAGCATAATCTGCGTATTCATACACTGCACCAATAGCAACGTGTTTACCAAAGGTTGTACCTAGACTTACACCAAACTTCCATGGCGTATATACCTTGAAGTCATATGCTTCGCTAATTGATGTCTGAGGTGAACCATAGTTAGCTGTCCAATCTTCTAAACGAAGCGAAGTGCGGTTTGTCGTTGTAAGATCATAGAAGGTTGGAGTGGCAACAGAAATACCTATACGGAATGGTGAAGACTCTATTGGACGGAATATCAAACCCATTTTGATATTGAATCCTGTTCCATCAATCTTGCGCTCATCTGAAAGAACGGCTCTTCCATCACTTCCAAGGGTCTCATTATATTCACTATAACTTCTATAGTTTACATCGCAAATGCCGAAGGTTACACCCCAATATAGACGATTATTAACATTTCCACTGATATTGAAGTCATACTCTCCAATGTATCCTCTATCTGCACGATTGATTGCATATTTATCAGCATCTGTGTAATAAAAATCACCCTCATCTGCTAGTAAGCCGTTGTAGTATAGATAGTCAACCTGCGAAAAAGCATTGCTATTGCTAGTGTAATGCATACCATTGCTTGTGATGTTGAATACGCCTTCAGCGCCTTTCATGTAGGATAATTTATTCTGAGAGGCTCCACTTAGTGCATCTGAAGCTGCAAGAATATATGCAAAATTGGTGCTCTTGTGATAGTTGAACGCAAAATTCACATATGAGTTCTTGCCCGTTGGCTGTGAAAATACAAATCCTGCTTGGTCAAAGCTCAACTTAGTGGGATCCTTTCCTGCAAAACTATGCGCACTCTGTTGTGAGATAAGACCAGCAGATAGGTTAACTGTTGAGTGACGGAAAACTCCAATTCCGGCTGGGTTCGTTCCTATTGTCGATATATCGGCTCCAAGAGCATCCATTGCTCCACCCATTCCGACATATCGTGCTGTACCATTGAGATCCTCTTTTGCAATTATAGCATTTTGATAAGTCTCTTGCGCTGATAGTGATAGTGCAACAAGACTTAAGAGGGATATAGAAATAATCTTTTTCATAACTTTCTTAACTTTAAAATTATTCACTTCAAAAAAGCGAGTATTTTTTGGCTTTTTTATCGTCTGCCACCGCCTCCGCCATGGCCTCCACCAAATGAACCACCGCCACCTGAGCGGCCTCCACCAAATGAGCCTCCACCACTATGGCCTCCTCCGCCCATTGCACTAGAGCTACGTGTGCCACCAAAGGTGCTACTGCTGCGGCTACCCCCAAAGGAACCTCCTGAACGAGTTGGTGAAGAATTTTGACGAGCTGAACTACCTTGTCTACTTCCACTAAACCGTCCTGAGCGGGATGCACTTGAGGGTCGATTAGCTCCACTGCTTCCCGGTGATACTCTACCTCCACCGCGAGAAGCTAAACTATGATTTCTTGTACCCACTCCACCTATATATGGGCGATAACCACCACCATGCCATAATGGGTGACTCCATCCATAATACCAAGGGCTATGCCAGCCGTACCAACCATACCAGCTATAATACCATGGATCATACCAGGGGTCAAACCACCAATAACGAGAGTAATAATATGGTCCATACCATCCATAATACCATGGATTGCACCAATAAAAGTCGTCAAAACGACTCATTAATCGACTACACTTATAATCATCTTCGTTATCGTAGTATTCATCACCATCTATCCATGAGTAACTACTGCTAAGACTATCTGGAAGTAACTCTATAACATCGCTTGAAAGAGAATCTTCATCTAGTAAAACATACCGAGAACTAAAATCTCCCCAACCATTGTATTCGTCTACATCTCTAGGATTTTGGTTATATACATAGCGCTCAGAGCGATTTTGTTTTGTAACCGTACTTCCACTTGTAGTGTTTTTACTTGTGGTATAGTACATATCATCCTGCGAAAATGCAAGTATTGAAGTAAGGCTTAATAAAGCCGTAATTAATAAATATCTTTTCATATACACTTTCTCCTTGTTTTTTTCTTCACAAAAATAAATGTAAACTATACTGCAAATGTAGGGAAAAACCCTAAATAGGAATAGGTTTTCCCCTAATTTTTTATACTTTTGCACCGTTTTTAACTAAGAGTAATAA
>JAJQAI010000166.1 GCA_021203915.1 Prevotella sp.
GATATAGATATGCGAACAAGACAGTGGACGACTCTAAAAGAGTATTCGGAAATTCTTTTTGAATACTATAATGGTATTGCAAAAATTACAATAAACCGCCCTAGATACCGCAATGCTTTCACACCAGAAACAGCTACTGAAATGAGTGATGCCCTTAACATATCAAGGGAAGATGGAAGAATTCGTGTTGTTATTCTTACTGGCGCTGGAGATAAAGCTTTTTCTAGTGGTGGTGACATGAATTATAAAGGAAAAGGAGGATATGTAGGAAGTGATGGCGTTCCAAGATTAAATATCCTTGATGTTCAAAAGCAAATAAGAACACTGCCTAAACCCGTTATTGCGATGGTAAATGGTTATGCTATTGGTGGTGGACATGTGCTTCATGTTGTATCTGATCTTTCGATTGCATCTTCTAATGCTATCTTTGGTCAAACAGGACCACGTGTGGGGAGTTTCGATGCAGGATTTGGAGCTTCTTACTTAGCTCGCATAGTAGGACAAAAGAAGGCCCGTGAAATATGGTTTTTATGCCGCCAATATTCAGCTCAAGAGGCTTTAGAAATGGGCCTTGTAAATGCTGTAGTACCTTTTGAAGAATTAGAGGATACAGCCGTTGAGTGGGCGGAATGTATAATGCAACATAGTCCACTTGCTCTTCGTATGATTAAAGCAGGACTAAATGCCGAGCTCGATGGTCAAGCAGGCATTCAGGAATTAGCAGGAGATGCTACACTACTTTATTATCTTACAGACGAGGCTGAAGAAGGAGGAAAAGCATTCTTAGAAAAACGTAAGCCAAACTTTGACGATACGCTCAAATTCCCTTAATTTTTTATTTTTATGATAAAGGCTAGTTTTAAGCATAAAACACTTCATTTTAAACGTAGAGCCACCACTTCAAGAGGCTCTTATACCACTCGTGATGTATGGTATATTATAATTACGAGTTCAAAAAAAGATGAATTCGGTATTGGGGAATGTGCTCCACTACCCGATTTGAGTTGTGACGATATGTCTAATTATGAGGAAGTTCTTAAAAAGACATGCCAAGATATTGAAGAAAAAGGGAATATTAATAAGGAGATGTTAATACACTACCCTTCCATCCTTTTTGGTGTGGAAACAGCTTTTTCCCAGTTCTTTAATAAAAATTCATGCCTTTTTGAATCTAACTTTACAAAGGGAATTTCTGGAATTCCTATCAATGGACTTGTATGGATGGGAAGCTATGAGGAAATGCTTTCTCAAATGAAAGAAAAACTTGAAAAAGGTTTTAGGTGTATAAAAATTAAAATCGGAGCCATTGATTTTGATGAAGAACTAAAACTTATAAGTTTCTTAAGAAAGAATTATTCTCCAAAAATAGAACTACGATTAGATGCAAATGGCGCTTTTTCTTTTAATGAGGCTATAGAAAAACTAAAAATTCTATCTCAATTTAACCCCCACTCTATCGAGCAACCCATAAAGCAAGGTCAGTGGGAAGAAATGGCAGAACTATGCGCTAAATCACCAATTCCAATAGCTTTAGATGAGGAACTAATTGGCATTAATAAAGAAGAAGATAAAATTAGGCTTTTAAAGACGATTCATCCCCAATACGTTGTACTAAAACCGACCTTACATGGAGCGATAAGTGGGGCCGTTCAGTGGGCTAGCTTAGCTTTTGATTATGGTGCTGATTTTTGGATAACTTCTGCACTTGAATCCAGCGTTGGACTTAATGCTATTGCACAGTGGTGCGGATCACTTGAATTAAAAACTTTTCAAGGACTATCAACAGGAGAGTTGTTCTTAGATAACATTGAAAGTCCTCTTTATTTAAAAGGTGATAGCCTATGGTATGATGTTAAAAAAGAAGTAAAGAAAATAATATTGTAAATGATTCATGACTAGCCATAGTTGCGATGCTATACAAATTAATGGGGTCTTCTATACAAAAGAGGATATAGAAAAGGCACATTCCATGATTGATAACTCTTCAGCCTTTAAGGAAGAGTTACTTGATTTTCTTTTAGACTGGTTTAGTCCAAAAGAAGAAATAAAAGTTTACACCTCAGGCTCAACGGGGTGTCCAAAAGAGATTTTAGTAAAAAAAGAAAGCATGAAGGCAAGTGCCCTTCTTACATGTAAATCCCTAAAGTTACGCCCCAATGATACTGCCCTTTTATGTATGCCTTTAAAATATATTGCTGGTAAGATGATGGTAGTACGTGCTATAGTCTTTGGACTTAATCTTATACCTATTACGCCACAAAAAAATCCCTTAAAGCTTTTAGAGAGTGCCCCAAAGTTTGCTGCGATGGTGCCAATGCAAGTTTATAACTCGTTACAAGTTAAAAGGGAAAAAGAATTACTTAAACAAATAAAACACTTGCTTATCGGTGGAGGTCCAATAGATGATTATCTTGAGAAAGAACTAAAAAGTTTTCCTTTCGATGTTTTCTCTACCTATGGTATGACAGAGACACTTTCACACGTTGCACTTCGAAAGCTCAGTGGAAAGAATGCAAAAAATGTGTATACACCGCTAGAGGGTATAAAGGTAAGAATAAGTGGGGAAAATACTTTAATAATTTATGCGCCACATCTATTCGACAAGGAGATTATAACCCGTGACATTGCAGAAATTGATAGCCAAGGAAATTTCCGTATCTTAGGAAGAATGGATAACACTATTAATAGTGGAGGAATAAAAATACAAATAGAACAAGTAGAAGAGGCATTAAAAAAACTCTTAAAGCAACCATTTGTGATTACTTCTTCTCCCGATAAGCAATATGGTGAGGTTGTTACTTTACTTATTGAAGGGGAAGTCCCCGATAATCTAAAGCAACTCTTTTTCCAATCACTTCCGCCCTACTATAGACCTAAACATATAATTTCTGTTCCCCGGCTTCCTCGAACTGAAACTTCAAAGCCAGATAGAAGAGCAGCTAAAAAGATTGCAAAAGAACACCTTTAGTGAAAAAAACAATTGGCTACTTAATTTTTTCGTAAAGCTCCTCTATAGTTAAAAGGAATTGCTCTGAGCTAGTCATACATTTAAGTGTGATTTTTTCTTCCTTTATTTCATTCTCACCCACAATTGCAACATATGGTATACCCATAGCATTAGCATAGCTCATTTGCTTTTTTATCTTCACTGAATCTGGGTATATCTCAACTGCTATTCCTTTAGAGCGTAAGGAGGATGCTATAGGAAGTATGAAAGATAATTCTTCTTCACCAAAGTTGACGAACATTAGTTTTGTTGAAATAGTGGTACTTTCTGGGAAAAGTTTTAGTGTTTCCATTACATCGTAAATACGATCTGCACCAAAAGAAATACCAACTCCACTAAGTCCTGGCATACCAAATATTCCTGTTAGGTTATCATACCGGCCTCCACCAGAGATACTACCCATTTCGGCGTCTAAAGCCTTTACCTCAAAGATTGCACCTGTATAATAGTTAAGTCCTCTAGCTAGTGTTAAATCAAAGAGAACCTGATTCTTTAAAGAGCAGGAGTTAATTCGTAATAGAATATTTTCTAGTTCCTTTAGCCCCTCACATCCTACGTTAGAAGATTTAAGTATTTGAGATAGGCTCTCAAGTTTTTCCTTATTATCTCCAGAAAGAGCAATTAGAGGAGAAAGACTATCAATTGCTTTTTGGGAAACCCCTTTTTTCAAAAGTTCTTCAATAACGCCCTTTTCTCCTATTTTATCTAGTTTATCTAAGGCAACAGTAATATCTACTATTTTTTCTTTTTCACCTAGGTACTCAGCAATACCAGAAAGAATTTTGCGGTTATTTATCTTAATTAAAACATTAATACCTAAGCGCTTAAACACAGTATCAATGATTTGCATAAGTTCTACCTCTAAAAGCAAAGAATCACTACCAACAACATCTGCATCGCATTGATAGAACTCTCTATATCTTCCTTTTTGTGGCCTATCAGCACGCCAAACGGGCTGAATTTGATAACGTCTAAAGGGCAGTTGTAGCTCATCTCTATGCATTACAACATATCGAGCAAAAGGCACTGTTAAGTCATAGCGAAGACCTTTTTCAGATAGTTTACTAGCTAAGTGTAGCGTTTCATGAGAAAGAAGTTCTTCATCGGTTATACCACGTAAAAAATCACCACTATTTAAAACTTTAAAAAGTAGCTTATCGCCTTCTTCTCCATATTTTCCAAGCAAGGTCTTAAGTGTCTCCATTGCTGGGGTTTCAATCTGACGAAAGCCATAAACTTCAAATACCGAGCGTATGGTTTGAAAGATATAATTACGCTTGGACATCTCAAGCGGTGAGAAATCACGTGTACCCTTAGGTGTTGTAGGTTTATCTATAGCCATAAATTAGCTTCTTATGATGGTCTGATTTCTATCTGGACCAATTGAAATGATTGTTATAGGAGTCTCTAGCTCCGTTTCTAAGAAAGTAATATAATCCTTAAACTCTCGTGGGAATTCTTCCTCCCTTGTAAAATGGGTCATATCAGTTTTCCACCCTTTTATCTCCTTATATATAGGTTCAACGTCATGTTCAATGGAATACGGTAAATCTCTAGTTTCTTGGCCTTTATAACGATATGCTACGCAAGCTTTTATGGTATCAAATCCATCTAGAACATCGCTTTTCATCATTATAAGGCGGGTTACTCCATTTATCATTATAGCATAACGCAGAGCTACAAGATCAATCCATCCGCATCTACGCTCACGACCTGTCACAGCACCAAACTCATTACCTATCTCACGTAGTTTTCTTCCTGTTTCATCAAAAAGTTCTGTAGGGAATGGGCCTGAGCCAACACGTGTGCAGTATGCCTTCATTATACCATAGACCTCACCAATACTCTTAGGCCCTACACCAAGACCCAATAGGGCTCCTGCTGAAATAGTACTTGAGGATGTTACAAATGGATAGCTACCAAAGTCAACGTCAAGCATTGTACCTTGAGCTCCCTCACAAAGTACTGTTTTCCCCTCTTTAATGGCTTTATTTATTAC
>JAJQAI010000320.1 GCA_021203915.1 Prevotella sp.
AATTTAAGCAAAAAGCGTTAAAACAGTAAAAGATAAATAGATATCTCACTTTAGCAACTCTAACCATCGTATCTTCAAATTTGGTTATGTCTGAGCCTATATATACTGGGCCCAAACTTGTTGTGAATATTACAATTGATGGTCTAACAAGTGAGAATATTGAAGCTTTCCTACCCTATTATGATGAAAGTGGATTTAAAAAGCTCTTTTTAGATGGTGCTGTTTTTGAAAATGCTCAATACGCTTTTTCTCCACATGATAGAGCTTCTTCAATAGCTGCAATTTCTACGGGTGCTTCCCCACTAGATAATGGTATAACAGGATTTCTTTGGCTTGACCGCAAAACACTTACCCAAACAGTATGTGTAGATGATGAAAAGTATAATGGTGTATTTTGTAGCGATTCCTCATCACCAAAGAATCTATTAACTTCAACCATAAGTGACGAACTTAAGGTTGCAACCGGTGGTAAAGCCATATCTTATAGTATTGCCACTAATCGAGATGCTGCTATACTTTTTGCAGGTCATGCCTCAGATGGTGCAATATGGCTAGATACTCAAACCGCTCAGTGGTGCTCCTCAGAGTATTATTTTAAAAAGACCCCTAAATGGCTTGAAAAGTACAATGATAGGCATAAGAATTCTTCTTTAAGTGCTAATGCTAGTGTTACAACACTTGCCCTTGAGTGCGTAAAAACGTTTAGTATGGGACTAGACGATACACCCGATATTCTTTTTGTTTCTTATGATGCTACACTAAAGGATGGTGCTGAGCCTCAAAACATTTATATGGATGTTGATAGAGAACTTGGCAAACTTATCACCTCGATTGAAAAGGAAGCAGGTCAAGGAAAAGTTCTTTTTGTTGTTACAAGCTCTTTAAACACTCTTACTAAGGATAATAATGAGGCTAACTATGGTATACCTACTGGTACATTTTATATAAACCGCACAGCAAATCTTCTAAATATGTATCTATGTGCCATTTATGGACAAGATAGATATGTGGATGACTGTTTTTACAATCAGATTTTTCTTTCTCACGAAACTTTAGATAAAAAGCGTATCAATATAAGCGAGTGTCTAAGTCAAGCCCAAGAATTTCTTTTAGAAGTTGAAGGCGTTCGTGCTGTATACTCTAGTCGTGATCTTCTATATGGAGGAAATAAGGAGAGCAAACTTGGTAATTGGTATAACCCAAAAAGATGTGGTGATTTAATTATTGAAGTATCTTCGGGTTGGAACTTACTCAATGAGGATAACCTGCAGGAATTCTCCTCAAGAGCCGCAATAGTTGAGTTTCCGATAATTTTTTATGGTGCTAATGTAGTTCCTCAAAAGATTTCTTCCCAAGTCACTACTGATAGGATTGCTCCTACAATATCAAAGGCATTAAGGATAAGAGCCCCTAATGCATGTTCTAAACCTGCTCTAGGATTGACTTTTTCAAAATAGAGCTCTTCACACGTTTGAAAGCGTAAACGTTCATTCTACTATAGTCTTATGTAGAATGAAAGAAAATTACTAATTTTGCACAAAATTTAAAAACAATATAAGAAATGGGTTTCAACAATTTTTTAAAGTCGGTATTTGGGGATAAGTCTACAAGGGACATGAAACTTATAAAGCCCATAGTAGATGAAGTAACTAAAACCTATTCCGAGATATCTGCTCTAGATAATGACCAATTGCGTCAACGCACGCAAGAAATAAAGCAATATGTACAGTCCTCAGCCAAAGAGGAATTAAAACAAATTGATGACCTTAAAGCCAAGATAGAAGAGACTCCTATAGATGAACGTGAGGCAATCTTTAATCAAATAGATAAACTTGATAAGGATGTACTTGAGATTTATGAAAAGGCTCTTGATGAGGTTCTACCCGTTGCTTTTAGTATAGTTAAGGAAACGGCTCGTAGGTTTAAGGAAAACGAAGAAGTCGTAGTTACGGCTACGGACTTTGACCGCGAACTTGCCATTAAACGAGATTTCGTAAGAATTGAGGGTGATAAGGCCATATATTCTCATCATTGGATGGCCGGTGGCAATGATATGGTGTGGGATATGGTGCATTATGATGTTCAACTTTTTGGTGGAGCCGTTCTACATCAAGGAAAGATTGCCGAGATGGCAACAGGTGAGGGTAAAACGCTTGTTGCTACCCTACCGGTATTCTTAAATGCCCTAACGGGTAATGGTGTACATGTTGTAACAGTTAACGACTATCTAGCAAAACGTGACTCTGAATGGATGGGTCCACTTTATGAGTTTAATGGACTATCCGTTGATTGTATTGATAAGCATAAGCCAAACACCATGGAGCGCCGTATGGCATATCAAGCCGATATAACCTTTGGTACAAACAATGAGTTTGGTTTTGATTACCTGCGTGACAATATGGCAATCTCGCCTGCTGATTTAGTGCAAAGGCGTCACAACTACGCTATCGTGGATGAGGTGGACTCCGTCTTAATAGATGATGCCCGTACCCCACTTATTATCTCAGGTCCTGTTCCTAATGGAGATGATCAGATGTTTGAGGAATATCAACCACTAGTTGAAAAACTAGTCGATGTTCAAAAAAAGCTAGCTACCCAACTTCTTGCTGAGGCTAGACAAAAAATCAATCATAGTCAGGAAGTAAATGACCAAAAGATGATGGATGAGGGCTTTTTAAGTCTATACCGCTCTCATAAGGCTTTACCAAAGAACAAGCCACTTATTAAATACCTATCTGAAGAAGGTATTAAGGCTGGTATGCTCAAGACCGAGGAATATTACATGGAGAACAACAACCGTCGTATGCCGGAGGCTGTTGAACCACTATATTTCGTGGTTGATGAGAAACTAAACTCTGTTGACCTAACTGATAAGGGAACAGATTGGCTAGCTAAACAAGTTAACGATAAGGCACTATTTGTCTTACCCGATATTACCTCCCAACTTTCTGCCTTAGAAAATGAAAAAGGTCTTAGTGAAGAGCAAAAGATAGAAAAGAAAGATGAACTCTTAACTCATTATGCAGTTCAGAGTGAACGTGTTCACACGCTTCAGCAACTTCTTAAGGCCTACACTATGTTTAATAGAGACGACGAGTATGTCGTTATGGATGGCGAAGTAAAAATCGTTGATGAGCAGACAGGACGTATAATGGAAGGTCGTCAATGGAGCGATGGACTACATCAAGCTATTGAGGCTAAAGAGCACGTAAAGGTTAAGGAAGCAACACAAACCTTCGCAACTATTACTCTTCAGAACTATTTCCGTATGTACCATAAACTTTCTGGAATGACTGGTACGGCTATAACCGAAGCGGGAGAGTTATGGGATATTTACAAACTTGATGTTGTAGAGATTCCGACAAACGAGCCCGTCATCCGTAATGATATGGATGATAGAGTATATAAAACGGCACGCGAGAAATACAACGCCGTTATAGAGGAAATAGAGACTATGCGTAACGCTGGCCGTCCATGCCTTGTGGGTACTACTTCGGTTGAAATATCAGAGCTACTTAGCAAGATGCTTGATATGCGAAGAATCCCTCACAATGTACTTAATGCTAAACTTCACCAACGTGAGGCTAACATTGTGGCTGAAGCCGGAAAGAGCGCTCTTGGCTCCACTTCCATTAAAGATAAAACGGGTGAATCCCACTTAGAAGAAAGAATGCTTGGTGCTGTAACAATAGCCACCAACATGGCAGGTCGTGGTACCGATATTAAGCTATCACCGGAGGTTAAAGATGCCGGTGGTCTTGCCATCATTGGTACTGAGCGACATGAAAGTCGAAGAGTTGATAGACAGCTCCGTGGTCGTGCAGGCCGTCAAGGTGACCCAGGAAGTTCAGTATTCTTTGTAAGTCTTGAAGATAAGCTAATGCGACTATTTGCTAGTGAGCGTATAGCACGTGTAATGGACCGTCTTGGCTTTGATGAAGGAGAACGTATCGAAGCTCCTATAATCACCAAAAATATTGAGCGTGCTCAAAAGAAAGTTGAGGAGAACAACTTCGGTATTCGTAAGCGCTTACTTGAGTATGATGACGTAATGAATAAACAACGTACAGTTGTGTATGAAAAGCGCCGTCACGCCCTTATGGGAGAAAGAATCGGCATGGATATCACAAATATAATTTGGGATCGTGTTCTTCATATTATAGAAAAGAATGATTATGAAGGATGCCGTGATGAGTTTTTAACTATCCTCTCAATGGAATGTCCATTTACTGAAAAGGATTTTGTAGAAACTAATCCTGAAGAACTTGCTGAAAAGGCCTTCCAAATTGCTATGGATAACTTTAAACGCAAGACCGACCGCATTCAAGAAGTGGCTAATCCTGTAATTAAAGGTGTATACGAAAACCAAGGAGATAGATATGAGCGCGTGATGGTTCCCATAACAGATGGAAAGCGCGTGTACAACATACCATGCGATTTAAAGGAAGCATATCAGACGGAATGTAAGAGCGTTGTTAAGCAATTCGAAAAAACTATCCTTCTTCACATTATCGATGATTGTTGGAAAGAGAACTTAAGGGCTTTGGATGAGCTCAAGCATAGCGTACAAAATGCATCCTACGAGCAGAAAGACCCACTAGTAATCTTTAAGCTCGAGAGTGTTAAGCTTTTCGATGATATGGTAGACCAAATGAATAACCGCATTGTGGGTATTTTAATGAGAGGACAAATTCCTGAGATACAACAGCAGAATGTTCGTGAGGCTGCCCCAGAAAAGAGAAGCCAGCGATACACTGAACAAAAGGATGACTTAACTGATCCTGGGCAGAAGGCTGCAGCTAGCCAAGATACACGTCAATCAGCTGAGGCTAGAAAGCCGATGCCTGTAACAAAGGATAAAATGCCAGGAAGAAACGATCCATGTCCATGCGGTAGTGGTAAGAAATTTAAAAATTGCCATGGAAGAGGCGTAGCATAACGCCACACGCTTTTTTTTAATGATATAATCACTTCATACGCTC
>JAJQAI010000061.1 GCA_021203915.1 Prevotella sp.
GCAATAGTTAGTACTCAATATAGTTTTTATTGGCGTATTGATATGAGAAATATTAATAGTGGTATTTTAAAATTAGGTTGTCATATAACTTCTGGTAGACGAGGAAGTAGTGGAACGAGCAGTAGTGTAACTGGCGCTGCATATTTAAAAAATTTGTATTCTTATTCGGAAGAGCCGTCTTTTCCAAGTTCAACTGCATATAAAACTTTAGGTTCAAGTACAATGACGTAAGAAAGGAGGGATAAAGTTGGCAGCAGAAATAACTGATCTGAAATTAGATGGTACATTATATGATATAAAAGATGACGAAGCAGTTCGTTCTGTGACAGTAGGGACTACAACTACTGGTGGACCTGATTCCGCGGCTAAAGTTGAAAATTCTGGTACTGATGTGGATATAGTATTAGATTTTACTATCCCTCAAGGGCCTAAGGGTGATACCGGTGAAACTGGTAAATCTGCCACTATTGCGGTCGGTCAGGTCACAACAGGTAGACCTGGAACTGAAGTAATGATAGTTAATGCCGGCAACGAAAATCACGGTATCTTTGATTTTACGATACCTCAAGGCGAAAAAGGTGATAAGGGAGATACTGGTGAGCGGGGTATCCAAGGTGAAACTGGTGTGGCTGCTACCATTGAAATAGGTACAGTAACAACTGGTGCAGCAGGTACAACAGCTAGAGTTTCTAATGTAGGAACTGAAACAGCTGCAATTTTCAATTTTACTATACCACAAGGTGAAAAAGGAGACAAGGGTGATACCGGTGATACTGGTCTAGGTATCGAATCAATAGAACAAACCGAATCAAGTACAGAATCTAGTGGTAAAAATACTATGACCGTTACTTTAACGGATGGCACCACTAGTACTTTTGATGTGTACAATGGCGCGCGCGGTGCTACTGGTGATCCTGGTCCACAAGGTGAAAAAGGTGAGAAGGGTGATCCTGGTGAATCTGGTTCTACGGGTGCTACAGGTGAATCTGCCACAATAGAGATTGGAGAAACAACTACTGGGGATGCAGGTACTGAAGCTCAAGTAATAAATAGTGGTACTAGTACCAATGCTATTTTAAATTTCACTATTCCAAAAGGCGATCAAGGAGAACAAGGAATCCAAGGTGAAATGGGGCCTCAGGGAGACGTGGGCCCGCAAGGAGAAGCTGCAAAAGTTAATGCAGGTGCAGTAATTTTTTATAGTTTAGATGATTATGATACTGATGAAGGAGAGCCTGAAGACGGAGCTTATCCAGGATATGTAGTCAATACAGGTACTAGCACTAACGCAACTTTTGATTTTTATTTACCTCAGACCAACAGCGCTACAATAGAAGTAGGGGCTGTAAGCTACGGAGACGTTCTGACCATTGAAAATGCAGGTTCTTCAACGAACGCTTTATTTGATTTTACTTTTCCATCTACTTTAACCGCAGATTATGACGAAGACACAAAAACATTAACTTTGTTATTTAGTGATTCAGTAACAAAAATAAGTGGCTTTGCTGTTTATTGCGAAGATGATGGTAGTTTAACTTTTTATGGAGCTAGTTCAATACCTGGCGAAGGAACTGAATACAATAACAAAAATATTACAGAAATTTATAGACGTGTAGATACGGCTAGTTACATTTCTGAAAATAATGTTCCTTGGCGCGATGTGGCTGAAGAAATTACTAGTGTAATTTTCGATGAGTCGTTTGCACAAATTACTCCAGCTTCTACTGCTTATTGGCTTGCTAATCTAATTAATTGTACATCTGTAAGTGGTTTTATTAATATAGATACTAGCCAAGTTTCAGTTATGGACAATATGTTTTATAATTGTTCTAGTTTTATTACATTAGATATAAGTGATTTAAATACTCAAAATGTAATGAGTATGGATTCAATGTTTGAAGGCTGCGAAAATCTTGTTACGATTTATAGTAACGATAATGTATTTAATGTTGATCAAGTTGAATATAGTGACGCTATGTTCGATGGCTGTGAATCACTGGTTGGCGGAAATGGCACAACATATAACGAAGAGCAGATTGATGCTTCTATGGCGCATATTGACACAGCAGATAATCCTGGTTATTTCACAGCTAAATAAGACAAAAAAATTGGGAGAAACTAAATTAATAGTTTCTCCCATTATTTTTTTATCCCCAATTAATTTCGTTACAATTCTTCTGGACCCAGGCATGTCCTATACAAATGGCGTCCGCTACATCATCATTAACATCTATTCCATAAGTATTCTTTACAAAAGCAATATCTTGAGGTTTTAGGGTTTCTCTACGGACACCCTTGCCGGTTTTTATTCCACAGACCTTCCGCCATTCACTCGGATACACAGTTTCAATCTTTATCTTTTTATAATCATCATGTATCATAAATTCAATAGCAGCTTGGAGGTACATTAGCGCGCGATGCGTGGCTAAATTTTGTAAACCTTGTTCAGGTCTTACCTCCTCCATTACTACCTTTTGTATATCTGGATATTTATCTAGCACGGCGCGAAGGCCATCTGTCATTTTATGTATGCGGTTAATCAAGTCTGCGGACGTTGCTGCTATGCACCCATGGTCCAGGAGTGTTTCATCATCAAAGACGGCCCAACCTGTACTCTTAGTAGACCCATCTATTGATAGGATTTTCATCTACATCCCTCCTATTCTTTAACTAGATTATAGCATAAAATTTTTGGTCTGTCAAATTTTATATAAAAGAAAAAAGGCTTGCTAAAAAGCAAGCCTTTAATCAGGTAACCAAATGTCTGTACATATTTTTATTAATAGCCAACAACAACAACAACGCAACAACTCCAATAAGTACGGTTACCTTTATATGTCAAACCCCTGTGGAACCGAAGCCCCCTGTTCCACGAACCGTATCATCAAGTTCATCAACAACACTAAACTCAATAGGTACGAAGGGTATAACAATTAACTGAGCAATGCGATCGCCGGGATTGACTTTTCTTATTTCATTGCTGTCATTGTGTAGCGCAACGACTAGCTCTCCGCGGTAATCGGCATCAACTATTCCGCAGCAATTGGCTGGTCTCAATCCTTGTTTAGTGGCCAGCCCGCTACGCGCAAAAATAGCTCCAAAAGTATTCTCAGGAAGGGAGACCGCGATTCCAGTACCTATTTTTACAGTTTGATGCGGTTGAATCTCAGTAGTCTGGTCCAATGCTGCATAAAGGTCGCAGCCCGCAGCATATTCACTTCCTTTTGTAGGTAATGTAGCAAGAGTATTAAGATATTTTATATCAATCTTCGTCATAACTGATAGTTACCATCCTCTCAGGGTCTTTTTCATCATTGAAAACTTTTGTCACATCGAAGTGAATATATTCATCTTCGACCTGGCCCTTTACTTTTACTTCTTTCTTTGTGCTACTATATTTAGCTATCTCAAAGCGGTGATCTTCTTTAAGCTCTTGCAGAAAACTCTCCACCTCTTGTTCATTATCAATCCTATAAGTTTCAACTACTTTTGTTAGATATTTCATTGATATTCTCCTTACATTATATTAATTTCTAGATTATCCTCTTCATATTTCGAGGCTTCAAATTCTTTCAGCTTTCTAGCCAATCCTTTGCTATATTGTTTCGGCCCTGTAAAATCAATACGAGTTATCTCATATTTTTTAGCCAAATCCATAATTCCCTGATAGAGATTACTCATTGGAATTTGTACGGATTCTGTAAGAAAATTATCTTCGTAAACAAAGAACTGTTGTTTAAGTTCATATGGACGAAGCATACCGACTATTTTTTTAGTATTCATACACCCTCCTCTAATACAGCACT
The DNA here is from genome assembly GCA_021203915.1 of Prevotella sp. GTDB lineage: Bacteria > Bacteroidota > Bacteroidia > Bacteroidales > Bacteroidaceae > Prevotella. The sequence goes on from JAJQAI010000061.1 coordinate 3,807, forward strand.
ATCATAAGGAAAGAACATATATAAGAAAACTTCGTCATCTATTTTCAGCCATATCTCTGCGGATTCCTGTTGTAAATCTGATTCTAGAATTGACATCACCTGGCCGCGATTTGTTAGACATTCCCAGATGTCATAGATAGTAGTTTTAATTGTTGTATTATCTTTATTATAGAAGTTAAAGAGCGTGTAATCATATTGCTCTCTACACAATAGCATAAAGTACCTATCTTGATTTCTGAGTATTAATGGCTTGATAATTTTTCTTATTTCATTCTTTATCTCATTATCTGTTAGTGGGGTATCATTAATTGTAATTTGTTTATTGGCTTCATATAATGAAATGCCACCAATTTCTGCCATAATATTTCTCCTTATTATACTTCTATTATAGCATAAAATTTTTATTCTGTCAAGTGAATTACTCTTTGATTGCGGGAGCCCGCATGAGGCAGCGAGAGATCTCGTTCCGCTTCGATATAAGGACCATCCACTATTACATTTAGCGTATTTAATATGTAATCAATATGCAAATCTTGCATATTTCTTAGTTCTTCTATTGTGTAACCTGTCCAAAGCCAAATTTTTATATCTGGATAAACTTCTTTGATTACTTCAATTATCGTAGCAACGTCCGCACGATTCTGAGGAGCCAGAGGTTCACCTCCAAGAATACTCAATCCAGAATAGTAAGATTTTGAGAGTTCTTGAATAATAGCTACTATAACATTTATTAAGTCTACCTCTTGTCCGCCTTCAAAATTCCAAGTTTCAGGATTTTGACATCCAGGACAGTGGAAGGGACATCCCTGCATCCATAGAGATACACGGATACCTGGTCCATTAGCTATATCACAAAATTGCAATTTAGCAATTCTCATTATTACACCTCAGAATCCGTAAAATCGTAATTAAATCCATCTCCAAGATGCACAAAACGATCTTTAATCTCTTCTGTCCTACCATAATTCCAAAAATTGGTACCTATATATCCACATGTACGTCTAGCTACATTTAGTAAATTATGATCTCGATTCCCGCAATTAGGGCAATACCATTCATTATTATTATCTATAAGAATTTCTCCATCATATCCACAAACTTGACAATAATCAGATTTTGTATTCAATTCAGCATACATGATATGGTCATAGATAAATTGAATAACTGTTAATAC
>JAJQAI010000017.1 GCA_021203915.1 Prevotella sp.
GAAAGTAGAGCGTCAAGCTCCTTTAAGCGTTTTTCCATAGCTTCTATCTTAGCCTCTGACGTCTCAACGGCTTTTTCAGCTTTACGCACTTTGCGTTGAAAATCCTTTCTTTCTTGGTAAGCAAGCTTTGATGAGCTAATAAATTGAGTATCATCATTAGAGGGAGTCTCTTGAGCTTTAGGTGTTTGACTCTGATTCCGACTAAGGCCACGATTAAGAGCATCAAGGGATTCAATACCTCGGGAAGAAAGAAATTCATATATACCTCCCATATGTTCTAGAACCTTACCTGAACCAAACTCGTACACCTTTGTTACTATACCATCAAGAAATTCTCTATCATGACTAACTATTATAGCTGTACCTTGAAATGAAGAAATTGCTTCCTTAAGAATATCTTTTGATTGCATGTCAAGATGGTTAGTTGGCTCATCGAGTATAAGAAAGTTCACGGGCTCAAGCAAAAGTTTAATCATTGCAAGGCGGCTTCTTTCTCCTCCTGAAAGAACTTTAACTTTCTTTTCTGAGGCCTCACCCCCAAACATAAACGCTCCAAGTATATCGTTTATTTTAAATCTAATCTCACCTTTTGCAACATTATCAATAGTTTGAAAGACTGTCAACTCCTCATCAAGCATCTGGGCTTGGTTTTGGGCAAAATAGCCAATCATCACATTATGCCCAATCTTTAATTTTCCAGAAAATGGAATCTCCCCCATTATGCACTTAACAAGCGTTGTCTTTCCTTCACCATTCTTACCAACAAAAGCGACTTTTTCTCCGCGGCGAATCGTCATATTAACATGATCAAATACCCTATGAGAGCCGTAATCTTTTTGAACATCCTCACACATTAAAGGGAAATCACCACTTCTAGGACATTGTGGAAATTTTAGACGCATATGGGAGTTATCAACCTCGTCAATCTCTATTGGAATGATTTTCTCTAGTTGCTTAATGCGACTTTGTACTTGAACTGCTTTTGTTGGCTTATAACGAAAACGCTCTATAAACTCTTTAATGTCGGATATTTCTTTTTGCTGATTTTCATAAGCTCTGAGTTGTTGCTCTCTACGCTCAGCTCTTAGTTTTTGATACTCATCATATTTGACTTTATAGTCTATAAGTCGTCCGCAGCTAAGCTCTAGGGTGCGATTAGTAACATTATTGATAAAGGCGCGGTCATGACTTACTACGATGAGGGCTTTGGCACTTTGAGATAAAAATTGCTCAAGCCACTGGATACTCTCTATATCTAAATGATTAGTGGGCTCATCAAGCAGAAGAACATCCGGACGGCGTAAAAGGATTTTGGCTAGTTCTATGCGCATTCGCCATCCTCCACTAAATTCACTAGTTAATCTTTGGAAATCCTCTCTTAAAAACCCTAGTCCCAGAAGTGTTCTCTCGATGTCGGCTTCATAATTTTCAGCCCCTAACATCATATATCTTTCGTGCTCAAGAGTGAATTTTTCAACCAGTGCTAAATATTCTGGGCTTTCACACTCTGAAGAAGCAGAAAGTTGACGCTCCATTTGGTCAACTTTTTCCTTTAGCTGAGCAATATCAAAGAATGCTTTACGTGTTTCCTCAAGCACCGTTGTCTCATCCTTAATTGGCATTACCTGAGGTAAATATCCAATTGTTAAGCCACTAGAGAGGGATACATGTCCTTGGGTGGGTTGATTTTTGCCACAAAGAATAGTTAACAATGTCGACTTTCCAGCACCATTCTTCCCTACTAATGCTATTCGGTCACGTTCATTAACAACGAAACTGACATCAGAAAAAAGTGGCTTTGCGCCAAACTCAACCTTTAATTTATCTACAGAAATCATGCGTGGAAGCTAGCTAGCAAAAAAAGAAACTTTTTTTTCGTGGCAAATTGCTAGTTTGTGCGCAAAATTAGCATCTTTCCACTTTACCTGCAAAAAGAATTTAATAATTTTATGTTTGAAGTCAATCCAAGAAAACCAATATAAGGTCATTCCAAATTTTGTTGCTTATGCAATAAAATTTGGAATAAAACCTTGGTCTGGTGGATTAAAATTCATACCTTCGCAACATAAAAAAAGAACTTCATCATATAATTAGAAGCAAATGGAAGCAATTAAAAGAGATTTCTATCTTAAAGAACTTATCGATAGCCGCCACAATGGATTCATAAAGATTATTACTGGCATTCGCCGTAGCGGAAAGACATTTCTCTTATTTGAGCTATTTAAAGAATTTCTTTTGAGTGAAGGGGTGAGTGATGATCATATTATTCGCATATCTTTAGAAAATCTTTTTAACGAAGATTTGCGCGAACCTAAGAAAATGCTTTCATACATAGAGTCACTTATAATTGATAAGCAAATGTACTATCTGCTAATTGATGAAGTGCAGATGCTTGACAAATTTGTAGCAGTGCTCAATAGTCTGCTCCATCATCCTAATGTTGATACTTACGTGACTGGGAGTAATTCTAAATTTCTTTCACGCGATGTAGTAACAGAGTTTAGAGGACGCGGAGAAGAGATACACATATTCCCTTTATCATTTGCTGAATATTATAGTGCTGTAGGAGGTGATATAAATAGATGTTGGATGGACTATTATAGATATGGCGGTTTGCCGCAATTATTATCCTTAGAAACAGCCAAGAAGAAAGAGGATTTTTTGCAAAACATTTTTAAGACAATATATTTAAGAGACCTTATTGAGAGGTATACTATAAAAAATGAAGACAATCTGCAAGAACTTTTATCAATCATTTCCTCTAGTATAGGTTCACCATGCAATCCCAATAAGCTCTCTAACACTTTTCAAAGTGTTAAAGGTGTTAAGGTGGATTATAAGACTATAGCAAAATATCTTTCTTATATGGAAGATGCGTTTCTCGTTGAAAAATCTATGAGGTATGATATAAAAGGAAAAAAATACATCAATACCCTTTCGAAGTATTATTTTCAAGACATCGGACTCAGAAATGCCTCTTTAGAATTTCGTCAAATTGAAGAGAGTCACCTTATGGAAAATATAATATACAACGAATTGCGTCGTCGGGGCTTTAGAGTAAATGTTGGTATTGTTGATGCCTGGAAAAAAGAGGGAGAAACTCGCTCTAAACAACACCTTGAGGTAGATTTTGTGGCAGAAATGGGCAGTTCAAGATTTTATATACAATCTGCCTTATCAATTCCTAATAAAGAAAAACGTGAGCAAGAAATAGCTTCACTAAGAAAGATAAACGATTCATTTAGGCGAATAATCATAGTTAAAAACTATGGACCTTATCACTATGATGATAACGGCTTTATATATATGGATTTATTTGATTTCCTCCTTAATCCCAAATTATTGTTTGAATAATCTAAATAGAGTCCATTCCAAATTTTTGTGCATATGCAACAAAATTTGGAATAGAATGAGTTTTTGCCATACCTTATTAGTGGCTTTTTAAGGTAAGTTAATTTAGAAAATTCTGAATAAAATAAACTAAATCTTGGCCCCTTAATCCTACTTGAAGGGGTTTACCTTTACTATCTACAATTATAGTAAAGGGAATAGATCTTACTCCAAATTGCAGGGCAACACTGTTATTCCAACCCTTAAGGTCTGAGACTTGAGGCCATGTCATGCCCATATATTGGATAGCATCCATCCATTGGTCTTTATCCTCATCTAAAGAAACGCCAATAATACCAAGTCCCTTATCCTTATACTCTTTATAGGTACTTACAAGCAAGGGCATTTCAGCTCTACAAGGTCCACACCAACTTGCCCAAAAATCTATTATTGTAATTTTATGGAGAGCAAACTCTTTTTGAGCAGAAAAAGTTTGACCATTTAAATCATTCGTTGTAAAGTCAATGCATCCTGTTCTATCTTCTGTGGACTCTTCAGGCGTAGATGTAGCCTTTTCATCATTGCTTATAGATTTAGTCTTGCATGAATTGCAAGCCGAAAATGCTACCAAAATAATAGCTAGTGCGAAGATATCACGAATCCTCATTAGATGAGATATTGTGAGCTGATGCTCTCATTATTTAGAACTCTACGGATGGTTTCAGCAAACATAGCTGCTACAGAGAGTTGTTTAACTTTGGCGCAACGTTTTGAGTATGGAATAGAGTCCGTAAAAACAATCTCCTCAAGTGAGGATGCCTCTACCCTATCATTTGCAGGACCACTCATCACACAATGTGAGGCGCATGCTCTTACACTTAGGGCTCCTGCTGCTTTCATAACATTTGCAGCCATTGTAATTGTTCCTGCGGTATCCACCATATCATCTACAATCACAACATTTTTCCCCTTTACATCACCAATAATCTGCATATTACTAACAACGTTAGCCTTTGCACGCGTTTTATTACAAAGTACAAGTGGACATCCTAGATATTTAGCATAGGTATTTGCCCTTTTACTACCGCCTACGTCTGGGGAAGCAATTACCATATTCTCAAGTTTGAGCGACTGTAGATAGGGTAAAATTACACCAGAGGCATATAAGTGGTCCACTGGAACATCAAAAAAACCTTGTATTTGATCTGCATGTAAGTCCATTGTGATAAGTCTATCAATACCGGCAGTAGTCATTAAATCAGCTACTAACTTTGCACCAATACTTACACGTGGCTTATCCTTTCTATCTTGACGAGCCCAACCAAAATATGGAACAACAGCGTTTACACTCTTAGCTGAAGCACGCTTTGCAGCATCAATCATTAAGAGTAGTTCCATTAGGTTGTCAGAGTTTGGGAACGTACTTTGTACAAGAAACACATCACGTCCACGTATTGACTCTTCATATGATACGGAGAACTCACCGTCAGAAAAATTTGTTATTACTAGGTTACCAAGTGGGCAACCAAGCTCTTGGCATATCTTCTCAGCTAAATATCGTGTAGCCGTGCCAGAGAAGACTAATAAAGAACTTTCTTCTTCAGTCATTTTGATTAAGGTATGGTATAGTTTAAAC
>JAJQAI010000241.1 GCA_021203915.1 Prevotella sp.
TTTGTCATGGCTCGCTCTTGAAGTGAGTTCTTTATAACTGTTCACTTAGAGTATGCTTCTGACACTCTAGACAGGGAATATAGACGTGATGTTGGAAAGCGTGATGATGTAGGTCTTCCAGTTAATTATTATAGAAATGATAATCCTGAGGATACACCAATTGTCCTTTGGCGTGCCCATGCTAACCTTTTGTTTAGCAATTGGATAAATTACTATGTATATCAGGAGACTCCTTACGATATAAATGCAATTGAGTGAGTGTAGCCCTAGAACTCTTAGCCCCAGCTAAAAACTTAGAAATTGGCATTGCTGCCATTGACCATGGAGCAGATGCTGTATATATTGGTGCTGAGCGTTTTGGCGCACGCTCTTCTGCAGGGAATTCCCTTAGTGATATTTCACGGCTTTGTGATTATGCACATGCTTACAAGGCAAAAGTGTATGTCACCGTTAATACCATCCTTTATGATGAGGAGTTAAAAGCTACGGAAGAATTAATAAACCAGCTTTATCATATTGGCGTTGATGCGATCCTTGTTCAGGATATGGCCATACTTAAAATGAAGCTTCCACCACTTACGCTTCATGCTAGTACTCAAGCTGATTGTAGAACTCTAGATAAGGTTTGTTGGCTAGGAGAAAGTGGCTTTTCTAGGGTTGTACTAGCTCGTGAGCTATCTTTAAATGAAATTGCTAAGATTCATAATGAGGTGCCGGATGTGGAGCTAGAGGTCTTCGTTCATGGAGCCTTGTGCGTTAGTTTTTCGGGGCTTTGTAATGCATCGGAGTATTGCTTTTCAAGAAGCGCCAATAAAGGTATGTGTGCACAGTTTTGTCGCCTTAAGTTTGACTTAGAGGATGCTAAGGGTAGGATGCTTGTTAAGGGTAAACATCTTCTTTCCCTAAAGGATATGTGTCGTATTGATATGATGGAGGCTTTAGCCCTTTCAGGGGTTACATCCTTTAAGATAGAAGGACGTCTTAAGGATATAAGTTACGTAAAAAATGTTACTGCAGCCTATAGCAAGGAGCTAAACAAAGTCGTAGAAAAACATCCCGATTTATTCTATCGTAGTTCTTTGGGCAAGTGCTCCTATAGGTTTAAGGCTGATTTGGGTAAGACTTTTAATCGTGGGTTTACGCCTTATTTCCCCTCAGAAAGAAAATCTGATATTACCTCATTTGATACCCCAAAAGCTATTGGAAAGAAAATAGGAGAGGTAAAGGAAGTTAAGAAAACCTCATTTACTATTAAAACTAAGGAGCGTTTATCCAATGGTGATGGCCTATGCTTTATTAATGATTTCCGAGAACTTGAAGGCTTTAGGGTAAATAGGGTAGAAAGTGGGGAAGTCTTTCCTTTAAATATGCCAAAGGATTTACTTTCTGGAACGATTCTTTACCGTAATAGTGACCAGGCTTTCCAAAAAACCTTATCTTTAAAGAGCTCTGAGCGTAAGATACCCCTTAAAATGGTTTTTAGTGAAAATGCTGATGGTATCGAGCTTATAGCAAAGATAGATAATATTGTTGAAGCATCGGTTGAAAAAAGACTCGATAAAACGCCTGCAGAGAAGCCACAAAAAGAGATTATTTTAAGGCAACTTTCCCGTTTGGGTAACACGCCTTATAAGTTAGAGACTCTTGAGGTTAATTTCCTTGACTATGATCTTTTTATCCCCTCAAGTACTATAGCCCAAATGAAAAGAGAGTTGATAGAAAAAATTAAGGAGATCACTAAAAAAAGTCTTTCTAGGACTTTAGAAAAGGAAAAGAAAATCCTCGAAGCTCCAAAAACTTGGCCTAAGGAGTTATCCTATCTATATAATGTATCAAATGCTTTATCCAAAGAGTTCTATAAAGAGCGTGGTTTAGATGATGTTTTGGATGCTTTTGAAAAACAAAGGCCAAGAAAAAAACTCCTTATGCAATGCTCTCACTGTATTTTATACTCATTGGGATGTTGCCTAAAGGATAAAGAAAAACCTCTTAAAGCTCAGTTCCCTTTATATCTTAAACTCTTTAGCGGTCAAAGATTTAAATTAGAGTTTGACTGTAAAAAATGTCAAATGAACGTATATGCAGAATAAAGGGAATCATTTTTTAAGTGCAATTATCCTTTTTGCGCTTATCTTTATAATGATAGTTGTGCCAAGCGGTTGCTATCAGGATATGTCAAGGGTATATGGCCTTATTGATTATCAAAATGATGCTTTTGCTGATTCGGCTTCTTTTTCAACGACTTACCACTATTCTAGAAATTATAATTTTGTAGTTAATCAAGATTCCATCTACTTACTTAGACAGCTACCCGAGGAGGCTCTTAATGGTATGCAAACGGATTCTATTACAGTCTATCGACATGATCATTTAGCTGTAGCTGACATTAGGATTATTCCTCAAGATTCTATAGATTCCGTTTGGGTTGAAGTAGCTAGAGATCAAGATACTTTTGGTTGGATTCATGAATCGGAACTTCTAAAAAAAGTTGTCCCCAATGATCCAATTTCAAAGTTTATTTCCATTTTCTCTAATATTCATCTTCTGATATTTCTTATAATAATTAGTGTAATATCAGTGGCTTACCTTATGCGCACAATCTTTAAGCGCAGGGCTAAAATTGTGCATTTTAATGATATTAATTCTTTTTATCCAACGCTCTTTGCTCTTTTAGTTGCTCTAGCTGCAACTCTATATTCGAGTATTCAACTTTTCTCGCCCGAGGTGTGGTTACATTTTTATTTTCATCCAACCCTCAACCCATTTATTGCTCCACTGATTCTAGCTGTATTTCTTATTTGTGTTTGGGCTATTATTATTGTTGGGATTGCTACGATAGATGTTGTGCGCACAACTTTACCAACCCTCGATGCTATTTTATATATTTGTGGGCTGGCTGGCGTTTCAGCAATTAATTATATAATCTTTAGCATTACAACTCTATACTATGTTGGCTATCTATTATTTATAGCTTACTGTATTTTTGCCGTGCGTGCTCACTTGAAAAACTCATCAAGAAGCTACATTTGTGGTAACTGTGGCGCAAGACTTTCTCAAAAGGGAATTTGCCCTAACTGTGGAGCTGAAAATAAATAAATTAAGGGAAAGCTTTATTTTTTGCCTACCTCGCTAGCTACATTCTTAAAAGCTTCACGCAAGAATGTATCCTCGGCTCTCATAATGTCATAGACTTTACTAGCGGGAAGAACTTGTAGGAACTTTTCGTGATAAGTGCGTTGTAATTGCTTTAATTCTATTTCTATATTATCTCGTTGGGTAATGTTCTCCTTGCACTCTGAGTCCGTAGTCGGCTTTATTCCTCTTAAAGACTTAATCTTATCACGTAGAGAGCGTTGCTTTGAAATCATCTCTTCGTATATGGGGAAAAACTCAGAAGCCTCTTGTGGGGTAAGACAAGCCTTTTGTGTAATGTACTGTTCCATTTCAGCACGATAGGCTTCAGGATTGAATTTTTCCCTTTTATCCTGTGCCCAAAGAGTTGAAAGCGTGGATAGTAGCAATACTATAAGTAAAAGTCTTCTCATTGTAAACTTTAATGGAGTTGAGGATTTCTTGATGATTAAAAAAAGTTCTTAGTCTCCATATACATAGGAGTAGAAGTCATCATTATCTATCATCGCGTAATCGGAGAATTGATTAATGATGTAATCATCATAATCAGAAGAGGATAGTTCATATTTAGAAGAAGCATAAACATCTCTTTGGTCATTTGTTTGCCTATTACCAAAAAATGCAACTGAAGCTATGATAATAGCAGCAACCAAGCACGCAGCTATCGTAATGATGCGGCGCATATAGAAATGTTTTGCTCTTTGAGGTCTATACTCAGGTAGATTTTCCATGAGTTGACTTGAGAAATGCTCAAAGTATCCTTCTGGAACCTTGAATGGGCATTCCTTACCAAAATTTCTTTCGATGATTTTCTCGTCACTCATTTCTTTTATTTTTCTTTTTTGACGTAAATGGCTATAAAAAGTTTAAATTGCAAGATGTCTTAAATTTCATGAAGATTGAAATATTCAACAATTTTTTTTGCTGCTATATGATAGGAGGCTTTTAGTGCCCCTTCAGAGGTCTTGAGTACTTTGCTCATCTGGCTATATTTCATCCCCTGGAAATATCTAAGGTTAAAGACTGTTCGTTGAACATCTGGTAGCAGAGCGATTGCTTCTAAAAGTTTTGCTTGGATCTCATCTCCATCAAAGTATTCGTCTGCCATTAGGCGTTTGGCTATTCCCAAATCCTCTGAGACCTCGGCATTAGATGAATTCTTATTCCTGCGAAGAAAATCTAGTGATTCATTTATTGCAATACTATAAAGCCAGGTTTGGAGTTTGGACTTATTCTGAAAACTATCCAAGTTAGTCCAAGCCTTTAGAAAGGTATTTTGCAGTACATCATTTGCATCATCGTGATTTAGGACAATGTACCTTATTTTCCAATATAGCTTCTCACTATATAACTTAACAATTTTCTCGAATGCCACGCTTCTTGTGGCATCGGATGAAAGCAATTTAAATATCTTATCTTCGCTTTGTGGCATTAGTTAAGCTATAGGGTGTATGAACTATATTAAAAAGGGGTGGGCAACTTCATTACCCTCAGTGCAAAGTTACAAAAAAAATATCCTTATCCTTAATAGCTATAGATAAGGAAATAAAAAAGGGGAAGACCCTAGAAAGTGATGTGCAATAAAAAAAGGTACTTTTTTTTAAGTACCCTTTATTTATTTGATAAATATCTTTCTTACTGTCTTGCCGACCTTTACAATATAGCATCCTTTGGTTAAGCTTAAATCGTATTCGCGGTCTGCACCATCTATTTTCATACTCATGACACAAACACCAGCGACATTGTAAATATACAATGTTTGTCCACTAGCTCCAGTAACATGTAACTTAGATGAGTTTACTGTTACATATAT
>JAJQAI010000294.1 GCA_021203915.1 Prevotella sp.
GCGAAGAAGTGTAGAAAGAAGTTGACTAGCTTTTATCTGCTTGGTCCACTTACATTCACCAACAAGCATATATTTCTTATCTAAAGACTCAGCTACTAAATCTATCTCTATTTGTTCGGGTTTATTATCCTTATTCATTAATGTACCCCACCAGCGCTTGGCCTTACCATACGTTATTCCATCTATCTTATTGCCAGTAACCGCATCTCTGCATAACTGCTCCCATCGTTGGCTCACAAATTCTGAGAAATGAGCCGCTATTGACTCCTCAATGGGCTTTCGATGTTCAAGTTCGATAAAGGAGCGATTAGGCACCACTTCCTGAAAATAAAATGAAGTAAAAGGATCAGCAATCTTATAGAGAGTTCTTTTGGCGTTCTTTTCTTCTATCCCAAAAGGGACTTCCCTTTCTAAAAAGCCCAAATCAATAAGTTTGCTTAACGGGCGAGAGAGATTGGTTGCAGGTTCATTGCAACGAGAGGCAATCTCAGATAGACGACATGCTCCTGAAGCGATGTACGACATAATGGTTGAAGTCTTAACAGTATCTTTTATGTCATCTTGAAAGAATTTTATAGGCTCCTCATATAAAATACCATTCTTTGAAAAGATATAATGCCATAGGGCTTCCGTTAGCGAAGAACAATTCTCTCTCAACTCCCAATAACGAGGAACACCTCCCCATACAGCATATTCCTCAATAGCATTTATAGAGTTAAGATTTAAAGCTTCTTGAATATATGGTAGATTTAGTGGGGTGAGTTTGATAATTTCATCAGCACGACCATAGAGTGGAGCCGTGGCATCGAAGAAGAGACCATACATCATATTTCGCGATGAGCCACACACTATGATATTGTATTTAAGTTGCCTCTCATCAATGAGTTTTTGCAGAACAGAAGGCAACTCACGCGATTGCTCTATAAGATAGGGAAATTCATCAAGACATAAAGTGAAACGCTCGTTAGTACAATGGTTCAATGCACGCAACATAGTCTCCCAATCAGGATAGGTCACCTTATCGAAGTTAGTAAAACGCTGGGCTATTATCTTTGCTAACAAACTTCTTTGATGGTGCTGCTCTGATTTGTCGGCAAGGAAATATACATCACTACCTGTCAACACCTTTTTTATTAATAGCGTTGATTTACCTAGACGTCTCCTGCCATATAACACTATAAACGAAGGGCTCTTTCGTTTTAGAGCAGCCTTAATACGAGTAGTTTCACTCGTTCTATCTACAAATTCCATTCAATTCAAATTATTATGCGCTACAAACATAATGTTTTTATAGCATAATACAAAATTTATTCCAATAAAAAAGATTTCTTAAAAACTATTATGTCTTTTTTAGGCATTAAGCTAAGGTTCTCGATAGCCTCTTAACAAAGAAAAAGGTTCAGCAAAAAAAGTTGATAATACAAGCTTTAAGAGAGTAAAAAAAATAACCATCTTAACCACTATCAGTATATAAAATCAATTGAAATAGGCTTAATCAAGCACCAAAAAAATCACTATTCATAGAGTACTTGAACGATGGTCTGCCCTACTGCCTTTAAGGTGTTTTTATCTATGTGCTCCATATCATCACTAATGGTATGCCATGTAGGACCAAAGGAACTTTGCTCACAATCTGAATAATATGGAATAACGTCTATTGTAGGAATTCCGGCATGTTCATTTATAGGTATATGATCATCGGTAATCATTCCGCCTTCTTGGTTTGGAAAATAACTCCCAAAACCTACTGTTCTAGCTGCCGTCCACACTTTTTCAACTATACTAGATGCATAATGAAGTGAGGCGCTTTCTTTCCAAAACTGTGCTCCTTGTCCACCGACCATATCAAGAAGAATACCAAACCGCGCTTTTATGTACCCCTCGGGGAGATTCTCTGCCCAATATTGAGCACCTAAAGCCCAAGTGTCATCATTTGAGTAGACATCACTCCACGTGGGAAGGCCCCAATCTTCGGCATCAAAACAAACAAAATCAATGCCTTTATCTAAACGCGTAGAATCAGTTTGGAGAAGTCTTGCGATTTCTAGCATTACAGCTACTCCACTAGCACCATCATTAGCCCCTATAATAGGGGTATGCCAATTAGCGCTATCAGGGTCATTATCAGCCCAAGGACGGCTATCCCAGTGAGCACATAAAAGAATTCTTTCGGAAAGCTCTGGGCGGAAACTTGCCATAATGTTACAAGCACTAAGCTGTGTACCGTCATAACCTGTAAGCATAGCTCTTTGTGGGGCTACCTCAAGACCAAATAAGCGAAATTTATTCATTATCCATTCTGAGCACTTATCATGAGCAGAACTATTCATAGTGCGAGGTCCAAAAGCGCACTGCTCTTGACAAAAAAGGTAAGCACTATCAGCATTAAAAGAAGGTCCTTGTGGTGAAATAAAAGCTAGCTCACCTCCCTCATCTGAAGATTTTTTGTTGCTTCCACAACAAAAAAGAGAAAAAAATAGGGATACCATACAAATGAACATAAACCCCCGTTTAATACTAAAAGAATGGTTTCCTTTTAAAACACTTCTATTTCTTTTATTTGTTTGCATTTGACCAATTTAATTTTTTTGAACCTCTTTCATTACTCTAAGCCAATTTCCTCCCCAAATTTTAGCTATATCATTTATGCTATATTTGCGAAGTAAAAGATGCATCGTAAAGTTTATAAGCTCTGAAGAGTTAGATATTCCTCTAACGCCACCATCTCCATCAAAATCCGTACCTAAGCCAACATGGTCTATACCCATAATAGATATTGCATGCTCTAGATGTTTAAGTAAGTCAAGCACACTGGCTTTAGAGGAAGCCTCACATAAAAAACCAGGGTAAAGCGTCATATGTGCAAGGCCACCTTTTTTAGCTAGGGCACGAAGTTGGCTGTCAGTAAGATTTCTTGGCACATCACACAAAGCTCTACAATTACTATGACTACAGACAATAGGAGAAGAGCTAATTTCTAAAGCATCAAAGAAGCTTTTCTCTGAGGCGTGACTTAAATCCACCATTACACCTAAATAGTTCATCCTTTTAATTACCTTTTCGCCAAATTCACTCACACCATTATGAGTAGCTTTCCCTCGAGCACTATCGCAAATAAGATTATCCCCGTTATGACAAAGTGTTATATATGTAACACCTCGATTAAAGAAGTAATCTACATTGTTTACATCACCGTCAAGGGCAAGACCATTCTCTATTGCTAGTATAATGGATTTTTTAGAGTTAGACTTATTTAAGTAAAGATCCTCTGCTGAGCGTGCTAAGGCAAGATGCAAAGAATGCTTTTTAGCGATATCCTCTATTTTATCAATGATAAGGTCAGCATATTCTTTAGGACCACCAACAGAAAATGGTACCAAACTTTTAAAATCTTCATTTTTCTTGGGCTGTGGCAAATAAGCTGCCATAATAACTGCATCTAACTTCCCCTCAGCCATCTTATGCATATCAACTAGAATACGAGAATCACGATGAGAAAAATTTACCCCTTGGGAAAAAAACATCGGTGTATCACAATGAGTATCTAGGGTTGTAATGCGCCCGTGTACAGCCTTTGCCTTATGAAAAATGTTAGCTCTATCTACCAACCAAGAAAAAAGTTTTACTCCCTCATCTTCAAGCCACTCAGGATGCCACTGCACACCAAGCATAGGTTTATATTCATTGCTTTGGATACCTTCGATAACACCATCTTTAGCAACAGCTATAACATCGAAGAGCTTACCCGGATTTTGCACAGCTTGATGATGAATTGAGTTAACCCAAATAGTATCCTTTTGGTATATATCATAAAGAATCGAATCCTTTAGGATTGTTACCTCGTGTGTAGGCTTTGAACGCTCTTCTTTCTGAGAATGCCTCACAATAGAGTCCTCATCTAATGTTACTCCCCGTAAAGCAAAAGCCTCACTTATATCCTGATCTATCTTCCCACCTAAAGCCATCACCATTGTTTGGATTCCACGACAAATACCAAGCATTGGTATTTGCCTATTAAAAGCAAGCTTTACTGTAAGAAGTTCAGCTTCATCTCGAGCTTCATTAATTGTGCCCAAATAAGCAGAAGGCTCTTCTTTCACCCACTTTGGGTCTATATCACCACCTCCAGTAAAAATAAGAGCGTCAATGTTTTCAAGTGTATTTATAATAACATCGCTGTCGGCCACTGGAGGTATAATAACTGGTGTTCCACCTGCCCTTACTACTGAATCATAATATTTATCGCAAAGACGCGTCTCACCATCAACGAAATTACCCGTAAGTCCAATTATAGGCCTAGAATGCGCCTCTGGATATCGAGAGTAAATCTCCTCAAGACTTTTCTCAAGATTGTATTGCTTCATTTATACCTCGCCAATTGCCTATCTTTTTATTAATCCACTCGAAGTATTGGGGGATGTAAGACAAAGAAAAAAATTAGCAAAAAAAGATAGTTATTTCCTGCTCTCTTGAGAAATAGGAATATCTCTTTTAATACTTTGTTCTAAAGAAATTAAGGTTTCGGTTGCAACAACACCTGGTATACCCTGCATTTGGTTATTAAGCAAGTCCATTAGTTGCTCATTATCGCGTGCATAAAGTTTTACTAACATGGTGTATGGACCTGTCGTGAAATGACATTCCACAATTTCTGGAATATGTTCTAGGCGTTCCACTACTGACTTATACATGTTTCCACGCTCTAGATTAATACCAACATAGGTACATGTCATATAGTCAAGGCTTTTAGGATTGATATAAAAGCCACTACCTGTAATTACTCCTAATTCGATAAGATGCTGTACACGCTGATGAATAGCGGCACGAGATACACCGCACTCTGCGGCTACGTCCTTGAATGGTATCCTAGCATTT
>JAJQAI010000316.1 GCA_021203915.1 Prevotella sp.
GAATTAATTTATGGAGTAAGAATAAAGATAATGTTCTAGAGATGGTACTTTTATCTATAGTTGGAAGGAGTCTTTCAAGTTGTGGAAGTGATACGGTTTCATCACCCCTTGACATCTCACGAAGAATAAGAACTCGTATGGCTGTGGGTTTTATTCCACGATGTTCCATCTTTTCAATATAGAATTGTTCGTCTTTCATGGCTTAAAGGTACACAAAAAAGACGAGCTATGATTCTATTTTAATAGTAACTTTTAAGCTTGCTATAGAAAATTCTTGTAGCATTAAGAATAGCAAGTAGAGCTACTCCAACATCTGCAAATACGGCACCCCACATGTTTGCTATTCCACATAGTCCAAGAACCATAATAAGAATCTTTATTCCTATAGCAAAATAGATATTTTGATATACTATATTATGCGTTTTCTTACCAATCTTTATAGCTGTAGCCACTTTTGATGGTTGGTCGGTCTGAATAACTATGTCGGCGGTTTCAATTGCCACATCAGAGCCAAGACCTCCCATGGCAATGCCCACGTAGCTTGTTGCAAGAACAGGAGCATCGTTTATGCCATCTCCAACAAAAGCTAGGTCACGCTCTTCGCTTTTTAGCATTTGAACGTGTTTAACTTTTACTTCGGGTAAAAGATCCCCATATCCTGCGTCTACTCCAAGTTCTTCAGCTACCTTTGTAACTAGCGCTTGCTTATCTCCAGAAAGAATCTCAGTGCGTCTTATTCCAAGTTTCTTTAATTCTAAGATTGTCTGTTTTGCATCATCCTTTAGGGTATCTGCAAGCAGAATATATCCAACGTAAGTTTTGTTCTTGGCGCACACCACTATTGTTTCAGGAATTTGGGCTAACTCCTCAGGATAGGTTATATAGTTTCTATCAAGTAATCTGATAGTTCCAACTAGCCACTTATCTTCCCCAATAGATGCAGAAAGCCCGAAACCAGGCAAATCTTTGATTTCAG
The DNA here is from genome assembly GCA_021203915.1 of Prevotella sp. GTDB lineage: Bacteria > Bacteroidota > Bacteroidia > Bacteroidales > Bacteroidaceae > Prevotella. The sequence goes on from JAJQAI010000316.1 coordinate 977, forward strand.
TAACATTTATATTGGACCCTTTTGAATGCGCCAGAATGGCTTGTGCTATTGGGTGGTTGCTACTTTTCTCAATGGCAGCTACAACTTCAAGTAAGTCATCCTCACCTTTATTTTCGATTTTTACCACAGTAAATACACCACGTGTTAGGGTCCCCGTTTTGTCAAATACTACTGTATCAACATATTGGATAGCATCTAAATAATTGCTACCCTTAAAAAGAATTCCTTTCTTTGAAGCGGCTCCGATTCCAGCAAAGAAACTAAGCGGTATACTTACTACAAGAGCGCAAGGACAGGATATAACTAAGAAGATAAGCGCACGATAGAACCACTCTTTAAAATCAAAATCAAAATGTATATTAACTAGTGAGAATAAATAAGGTAAAACAACTACCAATACGGCAAGAACAATTACTACGGGAGTATAGACTCTAGCGAATTTATGAATAAAAATCTCGGCCTCAGCTTTACGATTTGATGCCTCCTCTACCATGTGGAGAATTCTAGCTATAGCACTTTCTTTAGCTATACGTGTGACTTTAATCCTTACAACACTATCCATAGATATCATGCCAGCGAGTACATCCTTTCCTTTATCTATTACTTGCGGGACGCTTTCGCCCGTTAGTGCAGCGGTGTTAAAAGATGCATTATCACTTATAAGTTCACCATCTAGGGCAACTCTTTCTCCCGGTTTTACTTCTATTACATCACCAATATTTACTTCCTCTGGTGATTTAGTTAAAATTTCATCTCCGTTAACTACACAAGCATGGTCAGGTCTTAAAGCAACAAGGCTCGTTATACTATCCTTAGCCCTATCTACTGCCATGTCTTGAAGTGTTTCACCAACGCAATAAAATAACATCACGGCAACGCCCTCAGGGAATTCACCAATAGCAAAGGCTCCAATAGAAGCAACGCTCATAAGCATAAATTCGCTAAATACATCTCCTTTTGCTATACTTTCAAAGGCTTCTTTAATTACTCCTATACCCACTAAAAAAAATGCTACAATATACCAACAAAGCATTATCCATTCATTAAGGAACCAGTTGACACCGGCTTTGTGCATTATAATACCACTAATAAGTAGCACAAATGATATTGCAGGTCGTATAAATGCCTTTATATTTTCCATAGTTGGGTGTTTTGTTAATTTAATTCCCGTGTAAGGAGATCTTAGAAATTATTCTTTTCCAATATGCAAAGTTATGTAAATACTTATGCAACTTGGTTGCAAATATTTTGAATGGATAAATATAATTTTTGCCTATTCTGTTCCTTAGGCTTTAAAAAAATAGCTAAGAACCAATTTCTAGTATCTTAGCTATTTTAAGGCTTATTATCCCTATTAAGGAATTTGAGGCTTATTTACTCATCCAAAGTCCATGTAAATTACAGTACTCACGGGCAGAAACGTTTTCAGAGTCTGTTAAGAAAATTGCCTCTGGCTTTTCTCCTGGATTAAGGTGTTTTATTTGTGATTTACCCTTTTCAATGAGCTCAATCCACTCAATGTAGTGATTTTCAAGCATTGGGTGCTCTACTTCACCTACTGTAACCTTATATCCACCATTAATCTTCTCTATTACAGGTACATGCTTTTCTTTAGCTGCATCAACCGTGTTTTCAGCTAAATGTTCCATCTTTTGTCCGCAGCATGATAATGTCCCCGAAGAGGCATGTATTACACTTGTGATGTTGCCACATACTTGACAACGATAAACTTCATTTGTTTTTGTCATAATTCTTCCTTTTTTAAGTTACCTAATTGTTTATATCCTTTATGAGGGGATAACCCCCCCAACTTACTTAGCATCTATTTCATTAAGAAGACGTGTAGCATGTCCCCATTTATCCATCATAAATAGGACATAACGAATATCAACACCAATGCATCTAGCAAGGTTGCTATCAAAATAGATATCACTTGAAAGACTATCCCAGTTACCATCAAATGCAAGTCCAATAAGTTCACCCTTACCATTGAACATAGGAGATCCGCTATTACCTCCTGTTATATCGTTGTTGGAAAGAAAGCAGAGTTGCATTTTACCAGTTGTTTTGTCTTGATACTTACCGAAGGTGTTTTCTTCCATTAGGTCTTTCATTTCTGGCTCTGCATAGTAATCAGACTCTTTATCTAATGTATTAAATTTTTCAACGATGCTTTCAGAGGTTGTATAATAACCCGATGGCTTTCCATCTAGTGTATATCCACCTACTTGACCATAACTTAAGCGCATAGTCATGTTTGCGTCAGAATAGTGAGGCATATCTTCCTCCATGCGTAATACTGAAGCACAAAGATATTTTTCTTGCTTGTCCACCTCATCAATAACACTTATAAGAGAATCTTTCTGTATGGCGATGTAATCTTGCAAATCAAGTCCCATTTCAACTCCCGGATCCTCATTGAAACCTTTTTTGTTGATGTAAAGTTTTGCGCCTTTTTTCATCAGAAAAGATTTTTCATAAAGATAGTCAACGTATCGAGTGCAATCGCCACCAAATTTCTTATCAATCGTTTTATAGAAATTAGGCCAAAATTCTTCACTTACATGCTCTCGATAATTCTTAAGTAAAGAAGATAAGACTTCTTTATCGACCCTCTCATCCCATTCCTCGCTATTGTCTTCAAACTCAACGTATTGTTTTTTTGGCTTATTCCAAGGTCCTTTTACGTCCATTGCTTTATTGATTCTCATTGCTCGTGTTGATAGTTCACTAGCGCCTTTAAAGGTCTCGTTAAAGTAATAAAGCGCACGAATACTTTCGAATCTTTTCTGATATAGCTTTGAGAGAAGATCAAAATCAAGCTTATCCTCTAGGTAACCAGTTGCATCTTGCCACCTTAGTATACGGTCTTCAAATTCTTGCTTTTGTGATATAATACCAATAGAATCTATGCATTTGTTCATGCCAATGGCATTCTTCCAATAGTTTGAACTTGTGGCAAATTTTGTATCGTATTTAATTCTTATGGCTTGGCTTGTAGCCATATAACGTCTTAGGATATCTAGTTTTACTTCACGAACTTGTATGCGAGTAGCATAGACGGCATCGCGTAGCTCTTTAATACCATATGATGAAAGGTAACGATCTGTACTTCCTGGAAATCCGACTGTCATACAAAAATCCCCTTCTTTATAGCCTTGTAAAGATACTGGTGCCCAAGTCTTAGGGTGATAAGGAACGTTATCCTTGGAATATGCTGCGGGTCCGTTGGTATCAGGATCAGCATATATGCGGAAAACACTAAAGTCGCATGTTTGACGAGGCCACATCCAATTATCCGTTTCTCCACCAAACTTTCCCATTGATTTAGGTATTGCAAAAACTAGACGTAAGTCAGTAAACATCCTATATGTTGTTGCGTAATATTGATTCCCCTCATAATAGGGATCAATCTCCACATGTAAAGTCTTATCGATAATTTTTACAGAATCTGTCATTGCAGTTGCAAGGGAGTCTATAAGTATTTCCTGATCCTCACCCGACATATCGTCAATACCAAGAGCTTGTAATTTTTTAGTTACATCCTCTTGTGAGACCATAAAGCTAACGTACATATCCTCATTGGGCAATTCCTCCTCATAGCTATTGGCAATAAAACCATTGAGCATATAGTCTTTTTCAACGGTGGAATGGCTCCTTATTGCCTCAAAGCCACAATGATGATTGGTGAAAACTAGACCGTCCGGAGATACAACAACTCCAGTACAATAACCACTAAAAAGAACCACAGAGTTCTTTATTGCATCGCGGCTTGAGTAGATGTTATCAAGGGGAAGTTTAAAGCCATAAGTATCCATCTGATTGTATACTGCTTGGGGCAAATCATACATTGTCCACATTCCTTCATCTGCCCAGATAAAAGCCGAAGTACTTAAC